>NZ_RZTC01000085.1:24406-26950 GCF_004023165.1 Mesorhizobium sp. M7A.F.Ca.MR.176.00.0.0
GGCTCTTCGGGGTGTTGCAGCGCGCGGCGGCGGTCGCCGGCTTCGTCGCCGCCGGCTGGCTGGCAAACGGCATCATCGGGCCGATGTCGGTGACCAAGGTCGTCGCCTCGCCGCAGCCGCCCGCCTATGTGGACGAGGCGGTGCAGGCCCACAGGACGACGCTGGTGCGCGAGAGCATGCCGTCGCAGCCGGAAGCGCCCAATTACAACGCCGGCGAAATCCGCGCCGCCACTGCCATCGTCATGCCGTCGCTGCCGACGGATTGGAGGGTGCGCGACGTGCAGATCTATCCGTCGCGCTTTGGGCCGAGCGTCGAGATGGCGGTCGAGACGAAAGACATGGGGCTGGTGTCGCTGTTTGCGATCCGGCCCGGAACCTTCGACGTCGTCAAGCCGACGATAGCGCCCTCGGGCGACATTTCGTCGGCCTATTTCCAGATCGGCGATGTCGCCTATGCGGTGGTCGGACGAAGCGAGGTCCACGACCTCGACCGCGCCGCCGAGACGCTTGCCAAGACGCTTTACTGATCGATCCACAAAGGAGAACGCAAATGAACACCCCCAATCTGGGATATCGCGTCGGCGCCGGCGCCCAAACCGGAGCCATCTTCGACGAGGGCCTGCGCCAGCATATGCTGCGCGTCTACAACTACATGGGCGTCGGCCTGGTGGTCACCGGCCTCGTCGCCTACATGATCTCATCGACGCCGGCGCTCTACGTGCCGATCTTCTCCAGCCCGCTGAAATGGGTGGTGATGCTGGCACCGCTCGCCTTCGTCTTGCTGTTCTCGTTCAAAATGCAGACCATGTCGGCGGCGAGTGCCCAGGCGATGTTCTGGGCCTTCTGCGCGGTCATGGGCCTGTCGCTCGCCTCTGTGTTCCTGGTCTTCACCGGAACCAGCATCGCGCGCACCTTCTTCATCGCCGCCACCATGTTCGGCGCCACCAGTCTCTACGGCTACACGACAAAGCGCGACCTGACCCAGTTCTCGTCGTTCCTGATCATGGGCCTGATCGGCGTGGTGATCGCCAGCATCGTCAACATCTTCCTCGGCTCGACCGCGCTGCAGTTCGCCATCTCGGTGATCGGCATCGCCGTGTTCATCGGCCTGACCGCCTGGGATACGCAGACGATCAAAGAACAGTATGCCGAGAATTTCGACGCGGAATCGCGCCAGAAACTTGCCGTCTTCGGCGCCTTCTCGCTCTATCTGAACTTCATCAACATCTTCCAGCTGCTGCTGAATTTTACCGGCGAACGCGAATAACGACTATCCGCTGTGGGCAAGAGCGAGGGTTATTGCTCTTGATGCGGAGAGGTGGCCGGAGGGAGATCCTCCGGCCACAATTCGTTCCTGCAGAACCAGGCTACACCTTGAGTCCCCAAGAGCTTTTGCTAGTCTGCCCGCCGCGCCGGCCTTCAACAACGACCCGCGAGGAAATGTGGCACAGGACAGCCAAACGCTTCATGGCGATGGTATCTCGGCGACCATCGTCGCGCAGGGCGCCGAACTGATTGCGCTGCAAGACGCGCACGGATTTGAATTCCTGTGGCAGGCGGGGCCAGAATGGCGGCGGCACTCGCCGGTGCTGTTCCCGATCGTGGGGCGGCTGGCGGGCGATCACCTGCGCCATCGCGGCCGGACCTATCCAATGACGCAGCACGGGTTTGCGCGCGACAAGCCGTTTGCCTGGGCGCAGAAGGGACCGCGATCCTGCACGCTGGTGCTCACCGACGACGCCGACACCCGGGCGCGCTATCCGTTCGCCTTTCGGCTTGAAGTGACCTACACGCTGGTCCGCCAGCAGCTTGATGTGACTTTCGACATCACCAACACCGGCGATGAGTTCCTGCCGGCGTCGATCGGGGCGCACCCGGCATTCAATTGGCCCTTGCAGCCGGATTTGGCCAAGACGGACTACCGGCTGATCTTTGCCGATGATGAGCCGGCGCCGATCCGCCGCCTTAAGGACGGACTGCTGCTGAAAACGCCACAGCCGACGCCTGTCGAAGGCAACATACTCCCGCTCTCTGAGCGGTTGTTCGACGAGGACGCGGTGATCATGGACCAGCCCGCCAGCTCCATCGTGCGTTATGCCGCCGAGCGTGGCCCGGCTCTGGAGATGTCCTGGCAAGGGGTTCGGGAGTTGGGCGTCTGGTCAAAGCCGAGCGGCGCGCCATTCCTTTGCATCGAACCTTGGCACGGCCTTGCAAGCCCGGTGGATTTCGATGGTGATTTTGTCGACAAACCGGGCCTGATTCTGATCGCGCCGGGCGCAAAGCGCGCGATGAGCTATCAGATACGGCTGCTATGACGTTCCTGATCGGCAGATCCAGCCATGTCGGGAGTGCCCAGTGAAGCTGTATTTCAGCCGCAATCCCAATCCTCGATTGGCGGTCGCGGCGGCACTCCATCTCGACGCGAAAGTCGAATTTGAATTCGCCTCGCCATTCGCTCCGGGGCAAGCGGAGAAATTTCGCCGGTTAAATCCCAATCTCTCGCTGCCCATCCTCGCGGAAGAAGAGGGAAAACGCCTCTGGGAG
>NZ_RZTC01000086.1:0-17376 GCF_004023165.1 Mesorhizobium sp. M7A.F.Ca.MR.176.00.0.0
TGTATAAGAGACAGATCCAGAGGACGTGCGCGACGTGCGCGGCCTCCGAGGGATAGGCAACGAACCGACCGACAAAGGTGTAAACCTCGTCGAGCAGTTCGGCGGCGAAATCCTCCATCAATAGCCCCTCCTCTGTGTCCGGCGCCATTCGATTGCGGCGGCGACTATGTAAGCAGGCAACTCCTCGGCGATGCTGGGTCGGCTGCGGCCAGCCCATTCTGCCAGCAAGGTTGCAGCGCCATCGCTCAGCCCATCGAGGAGACGGCAGTGAAAGCCTCCATGGTCATCGAGACGAAACTGCGCGTCCATCAGGCTTGTGCGAGCTACGCGGACAGCCGCCACGACGGCGCCAGGAACGGCTGCTGGTTCGAGATTGATCTCGTTCATCGGCTGGCCCGCCCATAGACGTGCTCAGCAGCTACGCTGGCCAGGGCCCACGAAATACGAAATTTGGATTGCAATCGTTTTGCTTGAAAATAGACGGGATTGCGGCTAATTTCCAAAACGCAAACTACCTGTCTGTCTGTTTCGAAATCAGCCCGGTTGCCGCCTGCCAGCGGTGCCGGGTGGAGGTCGGTCTGCATTATTCCACCTCCCCCGCAAGCGTGCGCTCGATCCATGCGGTCGATACGAGGAGGCGTTTCCCGATTTTGATAACTTGCAGGTCGCCGCGATGGGCGGCCTCGTAAGCCGCATTGCGGCCAATGCCCAACACCTTCGCCGCTTCGGCGATGGTCAGGGTACGACGAATGATCTCAGTCATAATGGACTCCATCAGTGGGACGCTACGCCTCACGGCGTTGCAACATCCGTTGGTGCACGGATGCACTAATAGATAAAGGACGGGTTTACAAACGTCAAGTGCGCACTTACACTAACCGGACGTACCCATCGGGGACAGACAGAGAGGATGCCCACCACCATGATGAGCTATGCAAGTGCGGAAACGATACTCGCCAGAATGTTCTCTCTCGGCGATGACGTTCAGGCCAAAGCCTTCCGAGGCAGGCTGAAGCATCTAAAGCGGCTTGGGGTTCCGCTTGGCTCTCACCCCGGCACCGGCAAGAAAATCTGGTACCACGACGAACAGGTGTACCAATGGGCGTTTTGCCTGGAACTTGCAGAGTTCGGAATCGATCCTACAGCGGTTGTCTCTTTCATCAGAGAGAACTGGCCGGACATATTTACGCATTTTCAAGAGGCGCCGAAGGGTGCCGGCCGCGATGAGCTTTGTTTCTATTCGGTGCCAGCGCTGATGTCGGCAACGCTCACTGAGGGCGACGGAATACCGTACTCATGGAAGACAACGGGATCGATCCGACTGAACGGCACACGTCGCGCGCTTATCATCAACCTAAGCGCCATGGTCCGCGAGATCGATATCCTGCGCGTTGGCGCAGACAGCACTGGGGGCGACGACGATGCGAGGTAACATCACCCGTCGCGGCAAAGCATCGTGGCGACTGAAGTTCGACAACGGAACCGACCCCGTCACCGGCAAGCGGCTGACAGAGTTTGTTACGGTGCGCGGCACGAAAAAAGAAGCCGAAGCCGAGCTTTCGAAACGCCTCAATCAGATCGACGGCGGCAACTATGTCGCCAACTCAAAGGAGACGGTTGCGGTGTATGTCCGCGGCTGGCTCGATGGCAACGCCGATCTTGCGCCTACGACAAAGGAGCGCTTTGGGAAGCTGGTCGAAAATCAAATCGTTCCGCACCTCGGTTCACTCATCCTGCAACAACTGCGGCCTGCCCATGTGTCTGGATGGCACAACACCTTGCGGAAGGAAGGCGGCAAGGATGGCGGCCCGTTGTCGCCGGCGACCGTCCGTCAGGCCCACAGGGTTCTCCACCTAGCGCTCGCAAGAGCGTTCGAAGACGAAAAGATATCCCGCAACGTCGCGTCCGGCCGGAAACTGCCGAAGGCTGACCATGTCGAGATCCAGATCCTGCAACAAGGACAGATCGCGCCGCTTCTAGAGGCCCTTCAAGGCCACTGGCTGTCGCCGGTCGCAACTGTCGCCGTCGGCACCGGAATGCGCCAGGGCGAGATCATGGGGCTGCAATGGGCCGACATCGATCTCGACAAGGGATCGCTCCGCGTTGAGCGCAGCTTAGAGGAAACGAAGGCCACAGGGCTGAGATTCAAGGCTCCGAAGTCGAAGAGTGGCATCCGCACCATATCGTTGCCGGCCAGCGTCATTGATGCCCTAAAGGTTCACAGGAAGCGTCAGCTTGAGCAGCGCATTGCGTTGGGGCTCGGGAAGCCTGGGAAAGATGCTCTCGTGTTCTGCGGACCTGAAGGCGAAGCGATAGCGCCGTCAAAAGTCTCTGGACAATGGCGCGACGCCATCGACCGTCTGAGGTCAAAGCCAGAGGCCACTTGCCCCAAGGTTCGCTTCCACGACCTACGGCACACACACGCCTCGGCACTCATCGCCAGCGGGCTCGACGTGGTTGCAATCAGCCGGCGTCTGGGGCATGCGTCACCTGTGGTCACGCTGTCGGTCTACGCCCACCTTTTCAAACGGTCGGACGAAGGCGCGGCGGCGGCGATCGAAGCTGCGATGAGAACGGGCGCAGAACAGTAATCAGGCCTTCGGTGCCAATCCGGTGCCAACTAGGCTCGAGCGACTGGACCTGTATTCGCTTAAGTGCTTGTAATCGTAGCCTGCGGACGTGGCGGAATTGGTAGACGCAAGGGACTTAAAATCCCTCGATCTCTGATCGTACGGGTTCGATTCCCGTCGTCCGCACCACCTTTCTCTCTTCGAGCTTCGGGTGGCGGGCCACCTGAAGCTCGAAGAGCGAAGGAGCGTCCTCCGAAGCCTTGGCGAAGGAGGACCGGTTCGAATTTTATCCGTTCAGGCGCACCAATTTCACCAGCCACGGCTTGTTGGCATCTCTACGCCTCGAACACTTTCTGTGTGAACCATTCCGCCAGCCTGGCAAGTTCCGGCCCCAGCACACGATCGGCGCCGACAGGCGGCACGATAGCTCTGATTTGATCGACGAAGGAGCGCAGTGCTGGCGGCGGCGTCCGTTCGGTGACGTGCAGCGCCTGCGAGGCGATCATCGCCAGCATCGCCATGGCGGCATCGACGCAGCGGCCGGCGGTTGCCTCCTTGGTCCATGCGAAGAACGCCGTCGTGGCGACATCGTCCTGCCCCGCGCCGGCCGATTCCGTTCCTGGAATGAAGGTGCGCTGTGCGGCCAGCTTGGCCTGCTCAAGATAGCCGGTGATCGCCATCGGCACGTAGCCGACATTGCCGTGGCCGTCGCTGTCGGCTGAGTGACGTGCGGTCATCAGCAGATCGGGCAGCAGCGACACCTTGCCGTTGAGCAGCTTGGAGGCGTGGCGATCACAAAGCAGGCAGATGTCGGCCCATATCGCCGCCAGATCATCCAGTGCCGGCGTCACCATGGCGTTGTGATAGCCGCCGGTCGAGATGCAGCGGCCGAGCGGATGTGCATCGTCGGGCGGGATGTAGACCGGATTGTCCGATATAGAGGCCAGCGACACAGTGGCTGCCTGCTCGGTCGACGACAGCGCACGATGCGCCTGGCCGAGGACGCGCGGCACGATGCGGTAGCTGACCGGCGCCTGATAATTGCGTCGCCCATCGCCGGCGCCAACCAGAAATTCCCGCAAACCCTGCAGGGCCGCGGCCTCATGCTCATCGCCCCAGAGCGTGTCGAGGGCGGCGTCATAGTGTTCGAGCGGGGCACGAAACGCCTCGATCGACAGCGCGAACACCTGATGCGCCATGCGGATCCGGCGGCGCGCCGCGAGCGCTGCGTCTGCCACCAGAGCAGCAGCGCAAGGCGAGCCGTTGATCAGCGAGCCGCGTTCCTTGACCTCAAGGTCGAAGCGCGTCGAAAGTTCTGCAAACAAGGGGTAGAGCGCCAGGATCTCACCGGCGCCGCCCTGGCCGGAGGCCGGCACCGTTGGCATCGGCCCACCGTCGAGCATAGCGGCCACGGCAAGCGCGATGCGCGGCGTTGTGGCGGCGTTGCCCTCGATGAAATTCGTCAGCCGGGCAAGCACGATCGCCCTGACCACGCGATCCGGCAAGGGATCGCCGAACGAGGTGGCGGCGGCAAACGCCTTGATGCGCGCATGGCGATCACGCTCGTCGAGTTCGAGCTTGCGGCTCGCCAGCTCTCCCATGGCGGTGGTGACGCCATAGATGACCGGTGGCGGATCGGATTCAATCAGCCTGAGAAACGAAGCGCGGCATTCGGCGATGCGCTGCAACGCCTTCTCGCCGATCGCCACCGTGTCCTTCTTCCAGGCGACGCGGAAAACAGTGTCGAGGTTGATGTCCTCACGCGTCGACAGGCTAACTGGCATGCTTCACACCGCTGGAATTAAGGGGCTTTAGTAGAGTGGTTCCTCGAACAGCGTCTTGTCGCCGTCCACCAGCGCCTTGATCTGCGCGGTGCCGTCGCCGGCGAGCGCAAGACGGATGCCGAACGGCCGCACCCGCATGTCGTTCTGGATTGCCATCCCCTCGCCTTCCGGCAGATAGAAGCGCTCGACACCGTAGTCCGGCGCGATGGTCGCCTCTTCGCCGCGAAGGTCCCAGCCCTCGGCGACGTGGCCTGATATATCGGCCTCGTCGGCAGCGGCCGGCGTCGGTGCCTTGCCGAACCAGGCTGTCGTCGGCTGCCAATAGCTGTCGGAGCCCTTCTTCAGGCGCACGACAATTGAGGTGTCCTCGCTTGAAAATTTGTCGGGCGGAATGTTGGCGATCATTTTCACCGGTATGCGCGAAATATCGTAGCCCAGGATAATATAGTCGCCGCGCAGGAGGTCGCGCGGATCGACAGGTTCGATCTTCAGCAGCACTTCCTTGCCGTTGCGCAGGATCGCCGCGCGGCCGGCGATGATCCAGCTCAGGAAGCCGATTTGAACGAGCGCCAGCACCAGTGCCGAGATGACAAGCCTTTTCCCGGTGATCATGCCGTGGCTCCTTTGGCATCTGGACCCTTCATGCGTTTTTCCACGCGGATGATGACGATCGCAAGGATGCCGAGCAGCACCGCGGCGGCCAGGAAGAAGCCGGCCGTATCGAGCATCGATTGCAAGGTCACCACATAGATGATGGCGAGTTCGAAGGCGAAGCCAAGATAGGCAAACCAGCGCAGCCCACGGCTTTCCCGCCCTGCCAGCACGATTGCGGCGACAATGCCTGCAAGCGCGATCACCGAAGCGAAGGCAAAACCGCTGTTGTAGGTGCTCTCGTCGGCGAGTTCGAACTGGATCATTGCGAGGCCGGTGAGGAAGCCGAGCAGTGCGTGCAAGGGCAAGCGGCCGCCGAGCTGCACGACCCGGTCGACCGGATCCGGCGCGAAGACCGAGGCCGCGAACAGCAGCGCCGAGACGACGACCAGCGGGAAAGCCACCTGCAGCGTGTCGTGGTTGGTGACCAGCAGCACAAGATAGAACAGAACCGACAGGATGATCAGGTGGCGCGCCGCCTGGCTGCGGGTCCAGAACGAGACGGCAAACAGCACGATCGCCATGATCACGAAGGCATGCGGAAATTCGCTGCGGCTGTAGTAGTCGAAGCCTTTGAGGAACAGCCAGGCATCGGCGATGCCGACCGAAGCGACCGTCAGCGGATTCGAACGCAGCGCAACCGCCGCCAGCGCCGTGCCGGCGCCCCAGGTGACCAGAGCAGACGCCTCGTCGCCCGAGAGATGATACATCTGGCCGATCAGCGCGATCGAGCCGCCGAAAGCCGCGGCCGCCACGACCCAGAGCGCTTCCCCGATCGCCGCATGGTTGCGGGCCTTCAGCACCGCGCCGCCGACATAGCCACCAAGGATGACGGCAAACAGTGCCGCCACGCGCGCTAGCCTCGGGATCGCGTCCCAGTTGGCGGCGACGAAAATCAGGATGGCGGCGCCGAAAAGCAAGGCGGCCATCATTGCCAGGATAGAGCCGAAGCTGAGCGACTCGCGCGCGTTGGCCTCGACATCGCGCGAAAGCGAATCGGCTGTGGCGGCGTCAATCAGCCCGGCCTGCAGCCAACGCGCGATATCCGCCCTGACCCGCGACGAATACCCCGCCATGCTGCGTCTCCCCCAAGTTTGGTCTTTTCTTCAGCCGATCCGGTCAAATCGTTGACGCGGCGGCATTTTCCGATTCGGGTTTCTTTGTGTCAGGTCCGTGAACCCCGTTAATGCTGCATTGCACAATTTGCATTGCTGCCATGCAGCCATAGCGCTTTTAAATCGATATGGGTCCGACTATTTATAGTTCGTACACAAACGGAATGATCCGCAAGAAAGACGAAACGAGAACTACCATGAACCTGATCCGCAACTACCGCAACTGGCGCCGCTACAGGGACACCGTGTCCGAGCTGAGCCGCCTGAGCAACCGTGAACTGACCGACCTCGGCATCAGCCGCAGCGACATTCCTTACGTCGCTCGCAAGGCGGTCTAATTCTTCGGACCGCGAATGGTCCGAACCAGTTTTGAAAAAGAGAACGACAATGAACCTGATCCGCAACTATCGTAACTGGCGCGTTTATCGCGAGACGGTTACCGAGCTGGGTCGCCTTTCCAACCGCCAGCTGCATGATCTCGGTATCGTCCGCGACGAAATCAAGATCATCGCCCGCCAGGCGATCTAACCAGAATTTCGCCAGGGTCGACCTCCTCCCCGACCTTGACGAATACGGTCACCCCTTACCTCCTCCCAAGGGTTGACCACAAAAACGGCGCCCGCCGCACCTCCTCCCGCGGCGGGCGTTGTTTCCCAGGCAAAACGAATTTTGCCCCAAAGGTTTCGCCCCTTTTCAAACGGCGAAAGAGTTTTCGTCAAAGCCGACCTCCTCCCCGCCGATGACGAATAGGCCCAACCTTCACCTCCTCCCGAGGGTTGGCCACAAAAACGGCGCCCGCTGCACCTCCTCCCGCGGCGGGCGCTGTTTCCCCGGAGTAAAACGAATTTTGCTCCAGAGGTTTCGCCCCTTCTAAAAAATGGCGAAAGGAATTTCGTCAAAGCCGACCTCCTCCCCGGCGATGACGAATATGGTCGGCCTTCACCTCCTCCCGAGGGTCGACCCCAAAAACGACACCCGCCGGACCTCCTCCCCCGGCGGGTGTTGTCGTTTCAGGAGGCGCTCCCATCAGCAGCTGTTTGCCCCGCACCGCGCACGGCAATTGCAATCGCCGCACCAAGCGATTATTCCGGCGCTCATGAGCAAAAATCCCATCCACATCATCGGCGGCGGCCTCGCCGGTTCCGAAGCCGCCTGGCAGGCAGCGCAGGCCGGCGTTCCGGTCATCCTGCATGAAATGCGGCCCGTTCGCGGCACCGATGCACACAAGACCGACAGCCTGGCCGAGCTCGTCTGTTCCAATTCCTTCCGCTCCGACGACGCCGACAACAACGCGGTCGGCCTGTTGCATGCCGAAATGCGGCTGGCCGGCTCGTTGATCATGAGCGCCGGCGACGCCAACCAGGTTCCGGCCGGCGGCGCGCTGGCCGTCGACCGCGACGGATTCGCCGATGCCGTGACGAAAAAACTCGAAGCACACCCGCTGATCACCATCCGGCGGGAGGAAGTGCCAGGTCTGCCGCCGGCGGATTGGGACCAGGCGATCGTCGCCACGGGTCCGTTGACCGCCCCCGGGCTTGCCCAGTCGATCGCGGAAGCGACCGGCGCCGATGCGCTCGCCTTCTTCGACGCCATCGCACCGATCGTCCATTTTGACACGATCGACATGGATACCTGCTGGTTCCAGTCGCGCTACGACAAGGTCGGGCCAGGCGGCACCGGCAAGGACTACATCAATTGCCCCATGGACAAGGACCAGTACCTAGCCTTCGTGCAAGCGCTGGTCGACGGGCAGAAAACCGAATTCAAGCAATGGGAAGGCACGCCCTATTTCGACGGCTGCCTGCCGATCGAGATCATGGCCGAGCGCGGCGTCGAGACGCTGCGCTACGGACCGATGAAACCGATGGGGCTGACCAATGCCCACAGTCCGACGGTAAAGGCCTATGCCGTGGTACAGTTGCGCCAGGACAATGCGCTGGGCACGCTCTACAACATGGTCGGTTTCCAGACCAAGTTGAAGCATGCCGAGCAGGTGCGCGTGTTCCGCACCATTCCGGGTCTCGAAAACGCCGATTTCGCCCGCCTCGGCGGCCTGCACCGCAACACCTATATCAACTCGCCGACCTTGCTGGATGCCTCGCTGCAGCTGAAGTCGCGCCCCGGCCTGCGGTTCGCCGGCCAGATCACCGGCTGCGAAGGCTATGTCGAGAGCGCTGCGATCGGTCTGCTTGCCGGCCGCTTCGCCGCAGCCGAGCGTCTCGGCCACTCACCGTCCCTGCCGCCGCTGACCACGGCCTTCGGTGCCCTGCTCAACCACATCACCGGCGGGCACATCGTGTCCGACGATGAGCCGGGCAAGCGCTCTTTCCAGCCGATGAACGTCAATTTCGGCCTGTTCCCGCCGGTGGAGGCCCCGAAGACCGAAGGCAAACGCATGCGCGGCAAGGACAAGACTGTTGCCAAGCGGCACGCCATCACATCGCGCGCACGCGCCGATTGCCGGCAATGGCTGGGATTGGCGGCGCAAACGGAAACGGCCGAAGCTGCAGAGTAGTTTGCTGTTCTGATGGAACTCTGGTGTAAAGTAGGATAGTATCCTACCTTACACCTTGAGAGGCATCCATGGAACCCGCCGAAAAACTGTCTATCACAGTCACGCCAGCCATGGCACGCATGATCCGCGAGAAGGTCGAAGACGGCTCCTTCGGATCGGCGAGCGAGGTCATCCGCGCCGCCCTTCGCGCCTTTCAGCGTGAAGAGGAAGAGCACGCCGAGCGCATGGCGTCGATCAGGGCGCGGGTACAGGCGTCGATCGAGGACACGAGGCCGAACCATTCGGGAGAAGAGATTCGCGACCACCTTCGGGAGCTCGCCGCGTAGTATTTGAGCCGCAGCGATGATTCAGCGGCTTAAGGTTGAATACGGCGAAAGTGCCAGGACCGATCTGGCCGACATTTTCAGACATATCGTCAACGCCGGTGGAAGTCCTGACGTCGAGCTGAAGTTAACCTTACGCATCGAAGGCCGCTGCCAGAGCATCGGCGACGCACCGCGTGGCGGCCGATCGCGCGATGACATCGTGCAAGGCTTGCGAACGGTTCCGTTCGAGCACTCTGCCATTATCGAATTCATCTCCTCCGGGCCGGCCTGTTGTCTTAGGCAACAGTTTGGCGCGGGGACGTCTTAACACGATTGACGTTTACGTCAAAGCGCAGGCCAGCCCTTGCTCGCGCGACGCAGCAGCAGCCAATGCCGGCGCAAGGCCGACAGCCGCGCCACGCCTTCGAGCGGCGAACCATTCTCCATCTTGCCGAGATAGGCACGTGACAGGGCGAGCGGCAGGAATGCCGGACGCAGCGAGACAGGCAAGGTCGGTGCGCCTTGCTCGAAGGCGGAAAGATGTTCCCGTGCCAGCGCCATCATCGCCGCCACCGCGCGTTTGGCGCCGGGTCCGCCATCACCAGCAATGAATTCTTCCGGCGACGATCCCGCCGCCGCCAAAATATCGGCCGGGACAAAACACTGTCCGCGCCGGCGATGCAGCGGCAACAGCAGCAACAGGCCGGTCATCGCCTGCGCACAGCCTGCCCTGCCCGCCAGATCGGCAAAGCGCGGCGCCCCGACGGGATCGAGCACCATCGCCGCAAGCTGGATGAGCGCGGCAGCAGTCTCGCCGCAATAGCCTTCCAGGTCAGTGCGCGACGGCATCGGGTCGTCATAGAGGTCGAAGATGCGTGCATCGAGCATGTTCTCGAAGGCCGGCTTCGGCAGGCCGAACGTCGCTATCGTGGCGTTCAAGGCTTCGGCTGTGGGATGGCCGGCACCCGCTTCTCCGCCAGCGGCAATGACATCGCGCCACCATTGCAGCCTCACCTCGCCCGGCAGCGCTTCATGGATGCGATCGCGGATTCCTGCGATCTCGGCATTGAAGGCGTAGAGCGAAAACAGCGCGTCGCGCTTGTCGTCGGGCGCGTAGAGCGCGGTCAGATAGCGGTCATGGTCGGCGGCGCGCACCGCGTCCATGACGATTTTGGCATTCTGGGACATGTCAATCGACGGCGATGAGCGCGGCGGCCACGGCGCGCTCTTCCGCCAGAAGGACATTGTAGGTCCGTACCGCGGCACCGGTCGACATCGGGTCGGACGCAATTCCGGCAGCCTTCAGCGCGGCTCGCAGTGCGGCGGGCAATGGCCGGAGATCCCTGCCCATGCCGACCAGCAGGATCTCGACCTTGCCGGCCTCAGCCAGCAGCCTGTCGAAATCCGCCACCGTCAGCACCAGAGGATCAGCCGGTTCCCAGCCATGGATGCCGGATGGCAGGCACATGAGCGAACCGCGATGCGACATGTCGGCAAAGCGGAACCCGCCATTGCCATAGGCTTCGATCGGCGCGCGGCCCGGAAAATGCGCCTCGCGGATGACGATGCCTTTGCCGGTCACCGCTATACCCCTTCGGGGCGGCGCGTCAGGTCGCGACCGCCTTGCCGCCATTGACCGGCTTCTCCTCGTCGGCCGAAGCCTGCGGCCTCAGCTTGAACAGGATCAGCAGCGGTGCGGCGATGAAGATGGACGAATAGGTGCCGAAGACGACGCCGAACAGCATGGCCATCGTAAACGAGCGGATCACCTCGCCGCCGAACAGCACCAGCGCCAGCAGCGCCAGGATCGTCGTCACCGAAGTCAGCGTCGTTCTCGACAGCGTCTCGTTGATGGCGTTGTTCAACAGCTGCGGCAGCGGCATGCGCTTGTATTTTCGCAAATCCTCTCGAACACGGTCATAGACCACGATCGTATCGTTCAGCGAATAGCCGATGATCGTCAGGATCGCCGCCAGCGATGACTGGTTGAACTCCAGTCCGGTGATGACGAAGAAGCCGAGCGTCATGACCACATCGTGCACCGTCGCCACGATGGCGCCGACCGCGAACTGCCATTCGAAGCGGAACCAGACATAGACCAGGATGCCAAGCAGCGCGATCAGCATGGCGATCGTGCCTTGCTTGGCAAGCTCGCCAGAAACGGTCGGTCCGACCACTTCGACGCGGCGGAAATCGTAATTGTCCTGCAGCTCGCCGCGTACCTTGTCGATGACGGTCTGCTCGGCATTCTCGCCACCATCCTGCGTCCCGACGCGGATCAGCACGTCGTTCGGCGTACCGAACTGCTGCACCTGAACTTCGCCGATGTTGAGCTCGGTCAGCCGCGCACGGAGGTCGGCGAGGTCGGCATTGCCGCTCTTGGCCTGCACCTCGATCAGCGAACCGCCTTTGAAGTCGATGCCGTAATTGATGCCAACGGTCATGAAGAGCACCACCGACAGGATCGACAGTGCGCTGGACAGCGTAAAGGTCCAGCGACGGATGCCCATGAAGGGGATCTTGGTGCCGGGTGGAACGAAGGTCACCGGCGCCTTCGGCAATTCCTTCGGGCGAGCCCGGCGCAGCCAGATCGAGACCAGCAGGCGGGTGAAGGTGAAGGCGGTGAAGACCGTGGTCAGGATGCCGATGGCGTAGGTGATGGCAAAGCCCTTCACCGGCCCGGTACCGAGATAGAACAGCACCACAGTGGCGATCAGCGAAGTGATGTTGGAATCGACGATGGTCGCTAGCGCCTTGGTGAAACCGGTATCGATCGCCTGGATCACGGAGCGGCCGGCGCGTCGCTCCTCGCGAATACGTTCATAGATCAGCACGTTGGAATCGACCGCCATGCCGATGGTCAGCACGATACCGGCGATACCAGGCAAGGTCAGCGTAGCGCCAAGCAACGAGAGCACGCCGACGATCATCGCCACGTGCACCGCCAGCGCGATGTTGGCCAGGAAGCCGAGGAAGCCGTAGGCGACGAACATGAAGGCGACGACGAGGATAGAACCGATGATGCCGGCGACCTTGCCGGCATGGATCGAATCCTGGCCAAGGCCCGGACCCACCGTGCGTTCTTCGATGACCGTCAGCGTTGCGGGCAACGCACCGGCGCGCAGCAGCACCGCAAGGTCATTGGCGCTCTGGGCAGTGAAATTGCCGGAAATCTGGCCGGTGCCGCCGAGGATCGGCTCGCGGATCTGCGGCGCCGATATCACCTGATTGTCGAGGATAATGGCGAACAGCTTGCCGACATTCTGCGCCGTGGCCTGACCGAAGCGCGCCGCCCCTTTCGAATCGAAGCGGAACGACACCACCGGCTCGTTGTTCTGCGAATTGTATGTCGCCTGTGCGTCAACGAGGTTTTCGCCCGAGACGATGACGCGATTTTCGATCAGATACGGAACCGGCGGATCGTCCTGCGAATACAGCACCGACGAGCCGGCGGGCGGACGGCCATTGAGCGCGTCCTGCACCGGCATCGACTGGTCGACCATCTGGAAGGTCAGCTTGGCGGTCTGGCCGAGGATTTCTTTCAGTCTCTGCGGGTCCTGAAGACCCGGCACCTGGACAAGGATACGGTCGTCGCCCTGCCGCTGCACGATCGGTTCGGTGGTGCCGAGTTCGTTGACGCGGCGTTCGACCACCTCGATCGACTGCGTCAGCGCGGTCGACGTGCGGTATTTGATGCCGGCGTCGGTGACGTTGAACTTGAGCAGGCCGGGCTCGGAATCGTCGAGCGTCATTTCCTGGACGGAGCCGCCGGTGAACAGGCCGGCAGCGACCGGATCGGTCAGCGTCTTCAGCGCCGTCTTGGCGGCATCGATCTGGGCGGGATCGGTGATGCGGACCTGCAGGGTCCGCCCCGTGCCGGCAAGGCCGGTATAGCCGATCTTGGCGTCGCGCAGCATCGTGCGGATTTCATCGCGCGTCGTCTCCAGCCGATCCTTGATCAGATCGTTCTGGTTCATTTCCAGCAGGATGTGCGAACCACCCTGTAGGTCGAGGCCGAGCGTCATCTGCCGCTTCGGCACCCAGCTGGGCAGTTGCGCCAGCGTGCTGGCGGAGAACAGGTTGGGCGCGGCGAGGATCACCGTGATGGCCACGGCCACCCAGATCAGGATCATCTTGAAGCGCGAAAAATACAGCATATGGCGTCGTCCGTCAGAGCGTGTCCGCGGATCGCTCCGCCTAAAATTGGATTATTTCTTGGCGTTTTGGTTGGCCACCGGCTCGCCCTTGACGCGCACATCGGCGATCGTCGAGCGCAGCGCCGTCACCTTCAAGCCGTTACCGAGGTCGATCTCGAGCTCGTTGTCGTCGATCACCTTGGTCACCTTGCCGACGAAGCCGCCGCCGGTGACGACCGTGTCGCCGCGACGGACAGCCGCCAGCATCTCGCCGCGCTTCTTCAGCTGCGTGCGCTGCGGCCTGATGATCAGAAAATACATGATCACGAAAATCAGGACAAACGGCAAAATGCTGATGAACATGTCGGGAGAAGCGCCGACGCCTTGGGCGTATGCCGGTGTCACGAACATCGAGGTACTCCTGATTTTTGAAAACAGCCGCCAATTTGGCGGCCCTTGAAATTTGGCCGGAATATAGTCGGTAAAGTTGTCAATGCAACTGCGCGGCCAGCCAAATCGGCTGCTTTTACGGCCTGTTGAGCCGTGTTAGAGCAGGATCGCGAAAAGCGGGAGCCGGTTTTCTCAGACAAACGGAAACCGTTTGCCAGAGATCACGCTCGAAGAAAAGGTTGCCACCGGTTTTGGATCAGAGGGAATCGGGCACGTTCACGCTCCCAAATGTCGAAACCGCGAAACAAAAGACAGACATGACCGACAGCAGCATTGAAGCCCTGAACCAGAAACTCGACCGGCTGATCGAGGCGGTGAGCCGCCTCGCCCCGCCGCCGGTGCCCGAAACCGACCTCGGCGAGGCCGATTGCTTCGTCTGGCAGGCCGATCCGGGCTATCTGGAGCCGGTGCGCAAGGTCAACCGCGTCGACATCGGCCTTATCCGCGGCGTCGACCGCGTCCGCGACATCCTTGTCGACAACACCGAACGCTTCGCCGCCGGCTATCCAGCCAACAACGTGTTGTTGTGGGGCGCGCGCGGCATGGGCAAATCGTCGCTGGTCAAGGCCGTGCATGCCGAAATCAACGCCAGGGCCAAGTCCGACCTGCCGTTGAAGCTGATCGAAATCCATCGCGAGGACATCGACACGCTGCCGAAGCTGATGGGCCTGCTCAAGGCAGCCCCCTTCCGCTTCATCCTGTTTTGCGACGACCTCTCCTTCGACCACGACGACACTTCGTACAAGTCGCTCAAAGCCGCGCTCGAAGGCGGCGTCGAAGGCCGGCCGGCGAATGTCATATTCTATGCCACTTCGAACCGCCGCCATCTATTGCCGCGCGACATGATCGACAATGAGCGCTCGACCGCCATCAACCCGTCCGAGGCGGTGGAGGAGAAAGTGTCGCTGTCCGACCGCTTCGGGCTGTGGCTCGGCTTCCACAAATGTTCGCAGGATGAATATCTCGACATGATCGACGGCTATATCAGGCACCATGGCCTTGTCATGGATCCCGAGCAACTGCGCGCCGAAGCACTGGAATGGGCGACCACCCGCGGCAGCCGCTCGGGCCGCGTCGCCTGGCAGTTCACCCAGGACCTGGCTGGACGGCTCGGCAAGCCACTGAGGGACTGACACGTTGGGTGGCGTCGCCAACGCCATCCAATGACAAGATCATTTGGGCTGCGCCCGGCGCAAATCACGCGGCGTTTGGCCGATCTCGCGGCGCATCCAGTGCGCCAGATGTGACTGGTGCGCAAAGCCCGTCAATTCCGCCACCTCGCTTGTGCTGAGATCGCCTCGCTGCAGCAGGGCGCGTGCGCGTTCGACGCGACGTCGCACCACGTAGCGGTGCAGGGTGACGCCCGTCGCCGCCTTGAACCAAGCCCGCAAGTGCGAGCTGCTCGCCCCGGCAACTCGGCTCAATCGCTGGATTGAAAGGGGCTCGTGCAAGCCAGCTTCGATATGCTCCAACACGCGCTTGAGCTGGGCATCTGACAACCGGTTTGTTCGCTCGACATCGGAATTCTCAAGACCGAGCAGCCTCACCGCCAGGGCGGCGCCAATGCTGTCGGCAAACAAAGATCCACTCGGTGAGTTTGCGCCGAGATCGCTCTCGAGTGCACGGGCGAGATGTTGGATGCGCTGATCACGAAGCAGATGACGTGTGTCGAGCGGCAACGCGCGCGCCTTGCCACCTAGCTCAGCCGCCACCCTTTCCATCAGGGCTGGTTGTAACGCGATCTCGATCGTGTCGAACGGGGTTTCGGTCTCGAAGCCGCCCTCTTGGCCAGCGGGCACCAGGTCAATATCGCCGGCGCGCCTCACGAAATATCGACCAACCTCATTGCAGTAGGAACGCGTCGCCGCGCTTGCATGCACCATGATGCGATGATGGGCCGCCCTGGAGAGACGATGGACGCCCGCTTCGATATGCCAGAAGGCCATTGTGACGTCGGGCGGAAATCGGGCCGGAACAGACTGCGAATGCATGCTCTCTCGCTTCCTGGCAAAACCTGTCCAAGAATTGGCAATTCCCGCGCGATTTTCAATGCCATGGACATGTACCTACGCCTCTCCATCGAGCTTGGACGAGAGGTTAGCCATGAGTTTTTATGTAGTTGTCGGAGCAGGCCCGGTCGGGCACGAGACCGCGCGCCTTCTGGGCGAAGAAGGACATGATGTCGTTCTCACGAGCCGGAGTGTCGGCTCAAACGCGTTGCGGAACGTCCGGGCGGTGCAGGCCGATGCCACCGATGCCGTTGAACTGGCGCGTATCTGCCGAAACGCCGACGCCATTTTCATGTGTGCCATGGCCGCCTATCACCGGTGGCCGACCGACTTCTTCCCAATCATCGACGGCACCGTGCGTGCCGCGGAAGCGGTCGGCGCGAAGCTTGTGGTTCTCGGAAACCTCTATGGCTATGGGAAACATGCCGATACCCCGCTTCACTCCGACCTGTCTCTGGATCCGACTTCGAAGAAAGGGACCGCCCGCACGATCATGTGGCAGCGGGCGGTCCGTGCGGACGTGCCGGCAATCGAAGTGCGGTCCAGCGATTATCTTGGACATGGCGCGATCAGCTCTTTCTCACTGGTCGCGCTGCCCTCAATAATCGAGGGGAAGCCGACTGCTTTCATTGGAAACCTCGACGCGACTCATGCCTGGTCCTTCACGAAGGACGTGGCCAGGACGCTGGTCGCCGCTTCCCGCTACACGGGCGAATGGCGACGGGCGTTCCATGCTCCATCGCAACACGCCTCACCCCGGGAACTCATCCTGACGACGGCGGCAATGCTTCACCGTGAAATTCCAGAAACACGTTCCTATTCCATCCCCGAAATGGAAGCATTGGGCATGCATGAACTCATCGAGATGAGCTATCTCTTCGACAATCCCTTGCTGGTCGATTCCTCCGACGCGGAGACGCTTCTCGGAATCAAGGCCAGCGGCCTTGACGTCATGATCGCCGACACTCTGCGTGATCATCTTTGAAGCTTGAAGACTGGCGCGTCGCGTTGAAACTGAAAAAGCCCGCTCCTTTCGGAACGGGCTGAGCCGGCGGGCCGGACTGGAGGTCAGACGGCCCGCAAATTGCTTTTTTTCTTCTATTCGAGGTAACCCGAGGGATCGACCGGGGCCGAGTTCTTGCGCACTTCGAAGTGCAGCTTCGGCGAGTCCGTCGTGCCGCTCATGCCCGACAGCGCGATTTCCTGGCCGCGCTTGACCTTCTGGCCGCGCTGCACCTCGATCGAGCTGGCGTGGCCGTAGACGGTGACCAGGCCATTCTCGTGGCGCACCAGCACCGTGTTGCCGAATTCCTTGAGGCCGTCGCCGGCATAGATGACGACACCGTTCTCGGCTGCCTTGACCGGTGTGCCCGAGGGCACGGCGATGTCGACGCCGTCTTTGCCGGAGCCGAAACCGGAGATCACGCGACCGCGCACCGGCCAGCGCATCTTGCCGATGCCGGTGGCGTCAGGCGCGACGGCATCGTCGGCCTCGGCCTGCTGGATGACCTTCGAATCCTTCTTCGGCGGCGTGTAGGACGCCAGCGTTTCCGACGGCGTGGTCTTTGCCGCGGGCTGCGTCGTGGCCGTCGTCACCGGATCGACCTTGGCCGGCTTGGCGGCGGCGACGGTCGCGGTTCCGCCGGCGGGCACCTTCAGGGTCTGGCCGATCTTGAGCAAGCCATCCTGCATGCCGTTGGCCTGCTTGATGGCAACGACTCCGACACCGGTTTTCCTGGCAATCGAGGAAAGCGTGTCGCCCGACTGAACCGTATAGGTGCCAGCTGCATTGGTCGCCTTGGCCGCGGCTACCTGCGGCTTGGGCTCCTTGGGCTGGCTCG
>NZ_RZTC01000086.1:17450-26751 GCF_004023165.1 Mesorhizobium sp. M7A.F.Ca.MR.176.00.0.0
GTGTCGACCTGAGCGGTGGATTTGCCCTCCCTAGGCTTCGGCTGCTGCGGCAGGACGGCGACCTTGTCCGGCGCAGTGGCCGGCAGGTTGTGCTTGGTGTCTTTCGCCGGCTTGGCATCCGCGAGCTTCGGCTCGCTCTTGCTCGAATAGGCGTAGGCCGGGATGACCAGCTTCTGGCCGGTCTTCAGCCCCTTGGTCGCGCTCAGCCCGTTGACCTTCATGATCACGTCGGACGGAACCTTGTAGCGCTGCGCCAGGCCGCCGATCGTTTCGCCGTCCCTGACGACGATCTCGGTTGCATGCGGAGTGCCGGAAGCAGCCACGCGGGGTTCGTCAGGTTGCGAAACCTTGAAAGGCGATGCCACCGGGGCGACGGTGCCGGTCGTGGTCCTGTCGACATGCGGTGCGGGGGCCAATGCGGTGCGCACCGGCTTCGATACCGGCGCCACTTCGGGAGCCTGGGCAACGGGCGGAGGCAGCGGCCGCGTCGAGACCGGATCGAGGCTGGAGCGGCTGACCGACTGTGTATGGCTGCCATCGATCGGAGCGGCGGCGACATCGCCCGGATAAGGCTGCTGTACGGCATCCTGCTTGTTGATGATGGTGCGCTGATTGTTGGTCGAGGATGTAAAGACGTCGTCGACGCCATTGAACCGCGAAACCTGGGAACTGCACCCCGCAGCAGCACCCGCGACCATCAGTATGGCGCAGCCTCGCGCCAGATTGCGACCGCTTGTCTTCAAAACACTGAGTTGCATCGCACTAACCCGCACATACCCGGTACAAACTAGGCATGATTAAAGCGCGTTAATGTTACTCGACGGTTAACCCCATGGAATCCGGCGCAATTTTTCTTAAAATATTAGAGAGCGAGCCCAGGGGAGATTTTCAGGTCATGCCGGCCGGGGCCGAAGACGGGCGCGCACCCGACGCGGCGCGGCCTGATCATCGGCATACGCGCTAGATGATAGCGGCGACACCGCGCAGGATCGGCTGCAGGCGAACGAGGCCGATGTCTTCACGCTCGAAGCGGCTGCCGACCTTGGTCAGCTTGGCCAGCACCTGTTCGCCCTCTTCGGGGCCGATCGGCGCGATGACGATGCCGCCGCTCGACAATTGGTCGAGCAGGAAACGCGGCAGGCTGTCGAAGGACGCCCATGCAACGATGCGATCGTACGGCCCTTCATTCGGCAGGCCACCGGAACCATCGGCGTGGCGCACGATGACATTGCCGATGCCGAGCGCCTCGAAGCGCTGCCTAGCCTGCTCGGCGAGCGTCTTGTAGCGATCGGTGGTGATGACCCGCGCCGCCAGCCGCGACATCACCGCCGAGGTGTAGCCCGAACCGGTACCGATCTCGAGCACGCGGTTGCCCTGCTCGATAGCGAGCGCCGCGATCACCGCCGCCTGCATATCGGCACCTTCGATCGCCTCGCCGCATTCGATCGGCAGCATTCGGTCCGACCAGGCGATCTGATGGAACTGGGCCGCCAGGAAGCCGCGCCGCGGCGTCGCCTCGAAGGCCGCGATCAGCGCTTTCGGTACAGTCCCCCGACCGCGCAGACGCAGCAGAAAGGCGGCAAAACCTTCGCGGTCATCGATCGGGAGGCCCTGGTTCATGCAAGCGCCTTGCTCAATTGGTCACGGATTTCATGCGCGGTCAGATCGAGCTGCAGCGGCGTCACCGACACCAGCCTGTTGCGCAAGGCGTAGAGATCGGTGCCTTGCTTGCCCTCGACCGGCTCGCCGCCGAAGCGCAGCCAGTAGTATGGCAGGCCGCGCCCGTCGCGGCGCTCGTCGACCCACAGGGAGTGCACGAGCTTGCCTTGCGTGGTGACCACCGTGCCGGCGACCTCTTCGGGCGTGCAATTGGGAAAATTGACGTTGAGCAGCACGCCGTCCGGCAACGGCGTCGCGACAAGCTTCTTCAGCAGCGCCGGCGCCAGCACCTCTGTCGTCTCGTAGGGCACGACGCGATCTTCGCCGACATAGCTGTAGCCCTGGCTGAGCGCGATCGAGCGGATACCGAGCAGCGCGCCTTCCATGGCGCCGGCGACGGTGCCCGAATACGTGACGTCATCGGCGATATTGGCGCCCGAATTGATGCCGGACAGGATCAGGTCGGGTGCGCCAGGCAGGATTTTCTTGACGCCCATGATGACGCAATCCGTCGGCGTGCCGCGCACGGCGAAATGCTTCTCGCCGATCTTGCGCAGCCGCAGCGGCTCCGAGATCGACAGCGAATGCGCGTAGCCGGACTGGTCCTGCTCGGGCGCCACCACCCAGACATCGTCGGACAGCGTGCGCGCGACGCGTTCGAGCGACGCCAGGCCCTCGGCATGAATGCCGTCGTCATTGGTCAGGAGGATACGCATTATTTCGCTTCGATCTTTTCCAGGCCGCCCATGTAAGGCCGCAGCACTTCAGGAATGGTTACGCTGCCATCCTCGTTCTGGTAGTTTTCGATGACGGCGATGAGCGCGCGGCCAATGGCTGTGCCCGAGCCGTTGAGGGTGTGGACGAAGCGGTTGCCCTTGCCGTCTCTGTCCTTGTAGCGCGCGTCCATGCGGCGCGCCTGGAAATCGCCGCACACCGAGCAGGACGAGATCTCACGATAGGCGTTCTGGCCGGGCAACCAGACCTCGATATCGTAGGTCTTGCGCGCGCCAAACCCCATGTCGCCGGTGCACAGCGTCATGGTGCGGAACGGCAGGCCGAGCCGCTTCAGCACTTCCTCGGCGCATTGCGTCATCCGCTCGTGCTCGGCAAGTGACGACTCCTGATCGGTGATCGACACCAGCTCGACCTTGTAGAACTGATGCTGGCGCAGCATGCCGCGCGTGTCGCGCCCGGCCGAACCCGCTTCCGAGCGGAAGCACGGCGTCAGCGCGGTATAGCGCAGCGGCAGTTTTTCATGCGCGGTGATTTCTTCACGCACAAGGTTGGTGAGTGGGACCTCGGCGGTGGGAATCAGGCCAAGCCTGCCCTCCCCGTGCGGCGCGAAGAACAGATCTTCCTCGAACTTCGGCAATTGGTTGGTGCCGAACAGAACATCGTCCTTGACCATCAACGGCGGGATGACTTCTTCGTAGCCATGTTCGGTCGTATGCAGGTCCAGCATGAACTGGCCGAGCGCACGTTCCATCCGGGCCAGTCCGCTTTTCAGCACCGTAAAGCGCGAGCCCGACAGCTTTGCCGCGCGCTCGAAATCCATCATGCCGAGCGCTTCGCCGATCTCAAAATGCTCCTTCACCCAGTTCGGCCGCGTCGGCACCTTGCCGACGAGGTGCTTGACGACATTGTCGTGCTCGTCCTTGCCGACAGGCACGTCGTCGAACGGCACATTGGGCAGCACCGCCAGCGCATCGGTCAGCGCCTTGTCGAGCTCGCGTTCGCGCGCCTCGCCGTTCTGGATGAAGACCTTGATCTCGCCGACTTCGGCTTTCAGCTTCTCGGCCAAGGCGGCATCGCCCGAACGCATGGCGTTGCCGATCTCCTTCGACGCGGCATTACGGCGCTCCTGCTTGGTCTGCAGCTCGGTGACGTGCTCGCGCCGGGCCTCGTCCGAGGCGATCAGCCCGTCGACCATGGACTGCGCCTCACCGGCCGACCACGAGCGCTTCACCAGCGCCTCGACAAGGGCCTTCGGGTTGTCGCGAATCCATTTGATGTCAAGCATGGTTTGAAACGCTCCTGGGTAGCATGTCGCCCAAAAGTGCACAGCGATTTGGGACAACGACATGCTCAAAACAAAACTGAAACGCATCGCTTTGAGCGCGATGCGTTTCAGCCAGAGGGCGTAAACCGCATCCGAGATCGATGCAAGAGGACGGGGCGACGACTGTGTTTTTCCGCCGCTGCAGCCGCTCTGTCGCCTATGAGGAGGCAGGTGCCGGGGGCTCGTCCGGTGCTTTGTCCGCCACCTCTTCCGCCGCGTCCTGCTTCTCGCGTGCCACGCGCTGCTTTTCCCGATCGCGCTCGATCAGCCGGGCAGCCCAGATGGACACCTCGTAGAGAAGGATGGTCGGGATGGCCAGGCCGATCTGACTCATCGGATCGGGCGGCGTCAGTATCGCCGCGACGACGAAGGCAATGACGATCGCCCATTTGCGCTTCTCGGCCAGTCCCTTGGACGAGAGCATGCCGACCCGTGTCATCAGGCTGGTCACCACCGGCAGCTGGAACACCAGGCCGAAGGAGAAGATCAGCGTCATGATCAGGCTGAGATATTCCGACACCTTCGGCAGCAGCGAAATCTGCACCTGATCGTCGGTGCCGGCCTGCTGCATGGCGAGGAAGAACCACATCACCATCGGCGTGAAGAAGAAATAGACCAGCGATGCGCCCATCAGGAACAGGATCGGCGATGCGATCAGGAACGGCAGGAAGGCGTTGCGCTCGTTCTTGTACAGGCCGGGCGCGATGAACTTGTAGATCTGCGTGGCGATCAGCGGAAAGGCGATCACCATGCCGCCGAACATGGCGAGCTTGACCTGGGTGAAGAAGAATTCCTGTGGCGCCGTGTAGATCAGCTCGACCTTGTGCGGATCGAGCCCTGCCCACTGCGTCGCCCATTTGAACGGCACGACCAGGAGGTTGAACAGTTTCTTGGCGAAGAAGAAACAGACCAGGAAGGCAACGAAGAAGCCGCCCAGCGACCAGATCAGCCGCCGGCGCAACTCGATCAGATGCTCCATCAGCGGCGCGGACGATTTCTCGATTTCGTCCTTTTCGGTGTCCGAAACGCTCACTTGGCGGCTCCCGCCGTCTTCTTGGCCACCGGCTTCTTCACCGCTGCAAGCTTCGGTTCGGCTTTCGCCCCCATCTTGGTCGCTACAGTCTTGGTCGCCACGGCTTTGGCCGCGACAGCCTTGGCCTCAGCGGGCGTCTTGGCCCTGGGCGCTTCAGGCTGTGCCGCCGTCATGGCCTTCGCCTGCGTCTTGGACGCAGACGCTGCCTTCGCGGCAACCTTTGCACCATTTGCCGAAGCTTTTGCAGCCGGCGTCGCTTTTGCCGGTGCAGGCTTGATTAGTTTCTTCGCCGCGGACGCCTTCGGCGCCGCAACGGGTTCCGCCGGCGCTGACGAGGTCACCACCGATTCGTCGGTCATTGCCGGAAAAACCGGCGCTGCTGGCGCTGCTCCCGGCCCGTTGACGCCAGGCATGGTCGTTGCACCGTTCTTCAACGGCTCGGCCGCTTGCGGGGTCGAAGCGACAGAGCTTGCCGGATCGGCTGCCGGCTTCGGCTTCATCGCCGCATCGACGCCGGAGCGAACGTCGGCCGCGGCCTGTTCGAACGGATTGAGCTGCTTCCTGATCTCAGCCATCGGGCTCATGCCCCTGAGCTCGTCGACGGACTTCTTGACGTCGTCGAGCTCGGCTTCCTTCAGCGCCTCGTTGAACTGTTTCTGGAAATCGGACGCCATGGCGCGCAGCTTCGCCGTCGTGCGGCCGAAGGTGCGCAGCATATTGGGCAAATCCTTGGGTCCGACGACCACGATCATGACGATCGCGATGACCAGCATTTCGGTCCAGCCGACTTCAAACATGGCACTCTGTTCCGACTAGAACCTTGGGCTCAGCTCTTGCTGGCTTTTTCCTTCGCGGCCGCAACGGTCTCGTCGGCACGATGTTCGACGGTGCGCTTGTCTTCGGCAACCTCGTCGTCGGCCATGCCCTTCTTGAAGCTCTTGATGCCCTTGGCCATATCGCCCATCAGCTCGGGAATCTTGCCGCGGCCGAACACCAAAAGCACGATCACCAGCACGATCAGCCAATGCCAAATCGAAAATGAACCCATAGCAAATCTCTCTCGAATGTTTTCCCTGGCGATGATCTATGCGTTTTCGCGTTGGGATTCAAACACAACTGCGACAGAGTTTATGAAAGGGTGACGGATGTCACGCATTTTCGACGGGAACGCCCGCTACGAATCCGCGCATCCTCATCAAGTTGGCCGCCAATGCCAGTCAATCTTCCGTGACGCGCGGCGTCAGCAGGCCGAGTTCCTCGAGATCGATGTCGGTCAGCGCATCCTCGTCGTCGGTCAATGCGTCGGGATCGGCCGGCGGCTGCGGAATGGAGAAATTCGACGGCATGCGGCCCGAAAGCAGTCCAGCCCCCTTCAGTTCCTCCATGCCAGGAAGATCGCGGATCTCTTCCAGCGCGAAATGGTCGAGGAAGGTCTCCGTCGTGCCGTAGGTCACAGGGCGTCCGGGCGTCTTTCGCCGGCCGCGCATGCGCACCCATTCCGTTTCCAGCAGCGTGTCGAGCGTACCTTTCGAGGTTTCGACGCCGCGGATATCCTCGATCTCGGCACGCGTCACCGGCTGGTGATAGGCAATGATCGCCAGCACTTCGAGAGCCGCGCGGGAGAGCTTCCTTTGCTGGACGGTATCGCGGCTCATCAGGAAAGCCAGGTCGCCGGCGGTGCGGAACGCCCAGGCGTCGCCGACACGCACCAGATTGACGCCGCGCCGCGCATAGATCTGCTGCAGCTCGGCCATGGCCAGGGCAATGTTGATGCCGTCAGGCAGGCGTGCCGCGAGCTGCTTTTCGCTGACGGGTTCGGCGCTGGCGAACACGATCGCCTCGGCCATGCGCACGGCCTCGGCCAGATGCAGCCGCTCGGCCGGGTTCTGTAGCTGCTCGGCCGGATCCCGGGAAAGCGACTCCTCTTCGGGTACATCGCCGACCTTGAACGGGACAACCGAAGCGTTGGCGCTTTCGCTCATGATGCCACCTCGACTGCCTTGATTGCCTGCGTGCGGCCGCGCAGGTAGATCGGCGCGAACGTCTGATCCTGCCGCACGTCCATCGTGCCGTCGCGCACCAGTTCCAATGTTGCCGCAAACGAACTGGCGATTGCCGTGCGCCGCTCCTCGGGGCTGGTCATGTATGCGATCAGAAAACTTTCCAGCGCCGTCCAGTCGCTTGCAGCCCCGACCAGGCGGGTCAGGATGTCGCGCGCATCCTTGAGCGACCAGACACCGCGCCTGGCGATCGTCACATTGTTGATCGCCTGCTTCTGGCGTTGCTGGGCATAGGCGGTCAAGAGATCGTAGAGCGAGGCCGAATAGGCGTTACGCTTTTCGACGATGACCATTTCCGGCATGCCGCGCGCGAACACATCGCGGCCGAGCCGGTTGCGGTTGACCAGACGCGCCGAGGCGTCGCGCATGGCTTCCAACCGCTTCAGGCGGAACTGCAGCACCGCCGCCAGTTCCTCACCGCTTTCGCCCTCGTCGCCGGGTTGCTTGGGGATCAGGAGCTTGGACTTGAGGAATGCCAGCCACGCCGCCATCACCAGATAGTCGGCGGCAAGCTCCAGCCTGAGCGCCCTCGCCGTCTCGACAAAGGTCAGATACTGCTCGACCAGCGCCAGGATCGAAATGCGAGCCAGATCGACCTTCTGGGTGCGGGCAAGATGCAGCAGCAGGTCGAGCGGACCTTCGAAGCCCGCCACGTCGACAACCAGCGACGGGTCGCCGGTAACGCGTGAATCGTCATTCTCGGCCCACAGACGGTCCATCGGTGCGGCCTTCGAGGCCTTGCTTTCCAATGTCTCCGCCACTCAGTCACTTTCCCTTTGCTATGCCACCGCATCGAAGTAGGTGGCGAATTCGGCACGTATTTCGGTTTCTTTGACCGTGTCACGGTTCTTTATATAGGTCAGCGCCCGCTTGGCGCGCTCCAACGACGTGCCCTCAAGCCCCGTGGTACGCGATGCGATGCCGGCCATCTCCTCGAAAACGCCGTTGCAGTGAAGGACCAGATCGCAGCCCGCCGCAAGGATCGATGCCGCCTTTGTCGGGAAATCCCCAGAAAGTGCCTTCATCGAGGTGTCGTCGCTCATCAGCAGTCCGTCGAAGCCGATTTCGCGCCGGATGATCTCGTCGATGACCTTGCCGGAGGTAGTCGCCGGATTGGTGGGGTCGATCGCGCTGTAGACGACATGGGCTGTCATCGCCATCGGCAGATGGCTAAGCTCCTTGAACGGGGCGAAATCATGCCGCTGCAGATCGCTGAGCGAGGCATTGACCACCGGCAGTTCGAAATGCGTGTCGGCAAAGGCACGTCCATGGCCCGGAATATGCTTCATGACCGGCAGCACGCCGCCCGACATCAGCCCTTCCGCGGCTGCGCGGCCGAGCTCGATCACCGGTCGCGGATCCTTGCCATAGGCCCGCGCGCCGATGACATCGCTGGCGCCTTCGATCGGCACGTCGAGCACCGGCAGGCAATCGGCTGTGATGCCGTAGCGCAGCAGGTCGAAGGCATGCAGCCGCGCCATCAGCCAGGCCGCGCGGGCGCCGGCATCATGATCGTCGCGCCACAGCGCGCCGAGCGCGCCACCGGCGGGATAGTTCGGTGCCAGCGGCGGTCGCAAGCGCTGCACACGGCCGCCTTCCTGATCGATGAACACCAGCGCGTCCGGACGCCCTATGCAGTCCCGCATCTCGGCGACCAGATCGCGGATCTGTTCGGTCTCGCCAATGTTGCGCGCAAACAGGATGAAGGCCCACGGGCATTCATTGCGATAGAAATTGATTTCTTCGCGGGTAAGCGATTTCCCGGCACAGCCGAGGATCATGGATTTTGATTCGGTCATGTCGGCAGTTTAGGGCTTTGTGCGATCAAAGGGAATCGCCAGGGATTCATCCGGGACAACGCCGGATCTGCTTTCCCCATGAAAAAAGCCGGCGCGATGGACCGCGCCGGCTTTTGATGGTCGGCTCCGCTTTAGCGCGAGACGAAGCAGTTGCCGCCGGCGGCCTTGTAGCTGGTGCACAAATTGATCGCGTCATTGCGTGACTGGGCCGGAACGCGCACGCGGTAGAACGTGCCTTTGCCGGCGATCTCGGCCTTGACGATGTTGGCGGTACGCCCGGCAAGCACACTGCCATAGCGGCGCTGCAGATCCTGATAGCTGGACTGGGCGCTTTCGACGGTCGGCTGCGAGGCGATCTGCATCGACCACGAGCCACCGCCGGCCGCGGTCGATGCCGGATCTATGGACGCAACCTGATCGGGCTTGACCTCGCCGACAACATCGACCGGCTGGTCGGACGGACGCTGCGGCGCGAGCGGAACCTTTGCCGGCGTGTTCGCCGATTGGGCCTCGGCTTTCTGCTTGGCGACCGGCTTGAGGGCCGGCTCGTCGTCCGCCTGGGCGGCGGCAGGCGCCACGGTGCCGGTCTGGTCCGCGTCGGCTTGAGCCGCCGGAGCAACATGCTGCGGCGCCGGATCGACCGGCTCGGTGGCGGCCACTAGCGGAGCGGCGGGCGCCGCCGGATCTTCAC
>NZ_RZTC01000087.1:0-21985 GCF_004023165.1 Mesorhizobium sp. M7A.F.Ca.MR.176.00.0.0
TGGTCACCGCGGCGCTGAGCCCGTTGGTGCCGGCAGCGATCACGCCACCGTCCTGGGAAATCATGACGACCCCGCCGACCGCGCTGGCCAGATTGGCGCTGCCGGTGAAGGCGACATCGTCGAAATCATAATTGCCGAGCGTCGGATCGAGCCCGATCGTGTTGACCGTGTAGCCGCCACTGGCCGCTGTTATCGAGGATTGCAGCACAGTCGCGTCGCCGTCGCCGAAGGTGAAGTTGGCGTTGGCCGACGTCGCCGTCGTGCCGCCCGACGACAGTTCGACGCCGACACCAGCATTGGAAATGCTGGAGCCGCGCAGGAAGGTGATGGTCTTGTTGCCAGTCGTCGACGACAGGTCGATACCACGCGAGGTGAGGTCGCCGGTGCCGGTGATCGTTGTCCCGCCGAAATCGGCCGTGGTCGATGAACCGCTGAAGTCGATGCCGGTCTGGTTGGCGCCGGAGCCCATCGTCACATTGGTTGTTCCAAATGTGACATCGGCATTGGTCAGGGCGAAGTTGATGCCGGCTGGACCGACTGTCGAACCCATCGTCACGCTGGTGGTGCCGAAGGTGACGGCGCCGGCATTGTTGGTGATGTCGATGCCATTGCCCGTGGCGCCCGACACGGTCACCGCCCCGAAGGTCGCCGATGCGGTGCTGGCGACATTGGCGACGGCCAGGCCGGTGGCAGTGGCGCCGGTGATCGACAGCGGAGCTGTGACGTTCAGCGTCGCGGTTCCGGCAAGGCCGGTGACGACGGCGCCACCGCCGCCCGTCGCAGACAGCGTCGAGCCGATGAAGCTGATCGCGCCGCCGACCGGGGGCAGCGACGAGCCGATCGCGAAAAGATTGCCGGTGCCAGTCGAGGTGAGGCTGCCGCTGAAGGTCGCCGAGCCGCCGGTGGTGCCGTCGACCTTGACCGCCGTGGCTGGCGCGGTTGCCGAGCTGGAGATGTTGGCCGCCACACCGATTGTCGCGCTGCCACCGGAAATGACGACACCGTCGCCAGCGCCCGAATTGGTGATGGTGCCACCGAGGATCGTGATCGAGCCCGTGTTGTTGGTCAGGCTGACATCGGTGCCCGCGACATTGGTCGTCACCAGATTGGTGATGGTGAAGGTCGATGACGAAGCGTTGATTGCAAGGCCGTTGATGCCGGCAGTGGTGCCACCGATGGTGACATTGCCACCCAGGAACGGGCCGCCCGAGACGGCATTGAAATTGAGCGCCGTGGCTGCCGCAACGCCTGTCGTGATGCTGTCGAACGCCATGCCGCCGGTGCCGATGGTGACGCCGTCGAGATTGATCGCGTGGCCGGTGCCGGTGGTGATCTGCTCTGTGCCTGCGGCCGCGACTGTGATCGTGCCGCCCCCGGTGGCGCTGAAGCCGGTGCCGGTCGTTGTGGTCAGATCCAGCCCGCCGGTGAATTTGATTGTGCCGCCGGTGTTGCCGCTCAGGCTGATCGCAAAGGCGGTGGCGGTGCTGGCGGTGATCGCTCCACCGAACGTGGCGCTGCCGCCGCTCATGCCGGAGATCCCCACCGCGCTGGTAGCAGCGGTCTGGTTGATGGTGCCGTTGTAGGTGACGTTGGGCGTCGAGTTGCTGATGGAGAAGGCGTTGCTGCTCGTGCTGGCGATGGAACTCCCGACCCCGAAGGTCAAGGTTCCGCTGGAGCTGCCGACGATGCCTATGCCTACGCCGCCGCCGGTGATGTCGAGATCGTCGAAGGTGGCGATGCCGTCGAAATTGTTGGCGGACAGCGCCGCACTGGTGGCGTTGGTGATCTTGGTGTTGCCGGTGAAATTGACGGTCGCGCTCGAACCGACAAGCACGATGCCGATTTCAGATGCGGTCTGGACGGTCAGGTCGTCGACCGAGACCGTACCGGTCACTCCATCGAGTAAGAGGCCGGTTGCGACATTGCTGACCGTCACGCCCTGGACGGTCAGGTCATTGATGCCCACGCCGTGGATGCCGGCGGCGGCGCCCCCGGAAATATTGAAATCGAGCAACGTGTTGCCGTTGCCCAGCGTCACGACATCGCCGCCGCCGGAACTGGTCAGCGTTGCCGCGCCCGCGGAATCCGAGATGGATTCGTCATGATGGACGTTGGTGCCGGTGACATTCAACGGCACCCCGCCGAGCGAGAACGCGCGGCCGTTGCCGAACGACGCAAGTTCCTGTCCGTCGCTCAGCGAGAAGCCGGTGGCGGCGTCGATCGTCCCGCGGTTGACCAGGACAATGATGGCGTCGCTGGCGGTAATGCTGTCGGCATAATCGATCGAGGCGAGATCGGTGATCGACGTGCCGCCGCCCGAAGCCCCGGCCGCGACGAAGATGTAATTGCGCAGGTCGTAGAGTTGCGGGCCGGTAAACTGCGTCGTGCCGAAGGCGTAGTGGCCGCTGCCCTCATTGAGCCCGCGCGCATCGAGCGAGGCGGTGATGCCGGAGATGGAGCTGGAACCGCCGCCGAAGGTAAACTCGGCGTTGGCCGTGGCCCCCGGCGTGCCGGCAATGCCCAGCCGCACGCCGGTATCGACATTGGCGATGACGCCACCAGCGGTGATGGTGATCACCGCGCCGCCGGCGCTCGGCGACGTCAGGTCGATGCCGATCGAACCGGCGGCACCGGTGCCGGTTATGTTGAGCGACTGCGCGGTGAAATTGGTCTTGGATCCGGAGAAGTCGAGGCCGGTGCCGACACCCAGTCCGGAAATGACGATGTTGCCGGCGACCACCGCCGCATTGACGCCGGCAAACGAGATGCCGTCGGCGCCGGGATTGGTGATGTTGATGTCGCCGAAGCGGATCGCCGCCGGCGAATCCGAAATGGCGATCGCCGGTCCGGTCGTGTTGGAGATCGTCGTCGCACCGTTGACGGTGAAGCTGCCCGCGACATTCTCGAGCACGACGCCCGACGTGCCGCCGCTCTGGCTGATCGAGTCCAGCACCACATGAGCGGTGATCGGATCGATGAAGACGGCGGTGCCGCCATTGCCCGATACGGTGCCGCCGGTGGTTGTGAACGTCCCGCCGGTCGACGTGCCCTGCACGGTGATGCCGCGGTCGGTATTGCCCTGCGCATTGACGGTGGCGAAGGTGTAGGTGCCCTTGCCGCTGATATCGAGACCGTCGTCGAGATTGCCCTGCAGCAGCGTCGTGCCGGTGAAATTGTAGGTGCCGTCGCCTTCGATATGCAGACCGTCGAGGCCGTTGCCGGTGGCGGTGAAATTGGAGCCGGTGATGCCGGTCGAACTGCCGGTGAAGTCGGCGCCGTTGCCGCCCGCACCGGTGACCGTCACATTGGTCAGCGTCGCGCCGGTGATGTTGTTGCCGAAGATGCCGTCGGCGCCGCCGGTGATGGTGATGCCGTTGAGCGTGTTGCCGTTGCCGAGCGTGATGACGGGGTTGGCGACGTTGGTGCCCTGGATCGTGCCATCGCTGCCGCCCAGGTTGAAGGTGCTGGTGCCGCCGCCGAAAAGCCTGGCGGTGACGCTTTCGCCGCCGCCGATGACGGTCTGTCCATTGGCAAGCGTCACGCCGCCGGTCGTCAGATTGCCGTTGCCGCCAAGCGCGACGACAAAGCCGTTCGCACCCGACTTGGTCACGGCGTCGTCCAGAGTCGTCGGGTCGGCCAGCGTGCCGGCGCCGGCGAGGCCGCCATCGGCGAAATAGAACTTGCCGAAGGCGGCATTGGTGGCGGCGTTGATCGCGACACGCGTCGTCGAGCCGCCGGTCAGCGTCTGCGACTGGACGCGGACCCCGATATCGCCACGCACGCGTTCGTTGACGCGCTTGCGCAGGCCTTCGCTGACCGGATAGACCGGCTCCGGCCCGTTGTCGGCCCCATTGGCCGAGCCGCTGCCGGGATTGAACGGGATGTTCAGCCGCACGCTGCCGGCGAACTGGGTGTCGTCGCGATTGTCGTTGCGGACCTCGCCGGCGAAGACCAGTTCCGTGTTGCTGCCGAAGACATCGCCGATCGTATACTCGAACCCGGCCTTGGCGCCGGTGACGCTGCCGTCGTCGCCATGCGGATCCTCGAAATGATAGCCGCCAATATCGAGCCGCAGCGAATGCTTGTCGGGCAGGTTGACCGGCACCTGCGCACCGATCTCGCCCTCGATGCCCCACGCCGCGTAGTCGCGGTGGTCGAGGACCGAGATCTGCTCGATCAGCTGGTTGCTGACCATCGACAGGGTCGAGCTGGTCGAGTGATCCGTCGAATCGCCCTTGATCGGCAGATAGACGTTCACATGCGCATCGAAATGTGGCGTGATTGCCTCGGCGCCCAGCGTGGCCGCGGTGAACTGGGTGGAGTTGTAGTTCTCGAGGTTGAGATAGGCGTAGCCGCCGATCATCAGGTCCGGGTTGACGATGCGGCGAATGCCGAGGCCGACATCCTGGCCGGAACCATCCTTGAAATCATGCTTGGCCCGGACATCCAGGAACAGCACGGATTCGGCCGTCTGCTTGAGCGGGATGAAACCTTCGAGCGCGGCGTTGCCGCCATTGTTGTCGGCGCCGATGATGGCGCGGATCTGCGGCTGCCACAGGCCGTTCGGATCGGCATGGGCCGTCAGACTGGAAAGACCGAGCGCCAGCGTCGTCAGCGCTGTCGTCTTCCAAAGATGCCTGGCGATTTGCGAACGGCGATAGCCAGCGCGAACGTGGAAATCCTCCCCACGCGCCGCTATCTCACCAACTTGCCGAGAAGTCTCGGTAGTTCCCATCCCTGGCGAGTCCTTCGGGGACTACACGCGCCCCGTGTAGATTCTTACTCGAATTCTATTGTATAGCGAGTCCCGGCCGATCCGATTTCTAGAGCTTTCCTGCAAAATTGCTCGCTGTGTCTGAAAGGCCACAGTAATTTCGCCGGCTTGCTTGCCTCCGGCTCGGCTTTCGGAACAGTCGCGAGTGTTGTATCAAGCCATGCTCGGGAGAATACCGGGGCGCGGCGAGGAAACATGCAAGGCATCCGGCAAAACAACATGGCACTTACTTTAGACAAGTCTAATTTACTTGGCATGGCCGCGGGGCTGGCCGCCCTGTGGCTTGGTCTGGCCGCCGGCCCAGTCCTTGCCGAAGATGCCAAGCCGGCCCAGCCAAAGCCGGCTGAAACCAATGCAAAACCGGCCGATGCCAATCCGTGGGCGGTGAACTGCTCCTCCGGTTCGGCGACCACCGAGCTTCAGTGCCAGGTGTCGCAGAACCTGACCGAGGCCAAGACCGGGCAGCGCGTGCTGACCGTGACCGTGCGCCGCGACAACGGCAATGGCAGCCTCGCCATGCTGCTTGCCCTGCCGCACGGCCTGTTCCTGCCGTCCGGCGCCTCCTTCCAGATCGACCAGGGCCAGAAGACGACGATTGCCATCCAGACCAGCGACCAGAACGGCGCCTATGCCGCCACGCCGTTGTCGGCGGATCTCATCAAGGCCATGAAGTCCGGGACCAATCTGAACATCGGCATGGAATCGGTCACCCGCAAGCCGGTCACCATCCCGGTGTCGCTGGCCGGCTTCACCGCCGCCGTGGCCAAGCTGGAATCGATCAAATAGCTGCTGCCAGCGGCTTGATTGTGCGCACCCGGAATGCTCCGTTGCCGCTTCGGACAGTGGAGAAACCCATGACAGGCTTTGTCGATCGCCAGCGCGCGGCGCAACTGATGGACCGCGCCGGCATCGGGGCGCTGGTGCTGTGCGCGCCCGAGGCTTTCCACTATGCGACCGGCGCCTCGATCGGCCCGTCGGGACTATTCCGGCGCGCCGGCGCCGGCTTCGTCGTCATCCCCGCGGGCCAGGACCTGCCGATGGGCGTCGTGGTGGCGGATTTCAATGCGGGACAGCTGCAACTGGCTCTGTCGGATGCCGTCATCCGCAGCCACCCGATCTGGATCGAAACCGCCACGCTTGACGCCTCGACCGCAGGGCAAGGGCTGGCGCAACGCGTCGAGGCCGGCCTTGCCTCGTCTGGCCGGGCGCCTGGTTTTTCCCGGCCGGCAACATTCGAACTTGCCCGTTCCGTCCGCGAACTGAAGGAGATCCTGAGCGGGTTCGGACTTGAGCGCGCAAGGATCGGCGTCGATCTCGATTTTATTCCCGCCGCCGATCTCTCGGTCATGCAGGCGCTGCTGCCGGGCTGCACGATGGTCGACGGCTCGGCCGTGCTCGACAGGTTGCGGGCCATCAAGTCGCCGCGCGAGATCGATCTGCTCCAGCAAGGCATCATCCTGTCCGAAGCCGGGCTGGAGCGGCTGCAGGTCGATGCCATGGCCGGCATGCGTCAGGGCGATCTCATTGCGCTCTATCGGCAAGGCGTCGCCACGGCCGCGTCCGGCCTGTCCCATCCGGTCGCCACAGCCGAATATGTGACGCTGGGCGCGAAGGCCAAAAGCACCGATGCGAAAGCCATGCCTGGCGATCCGCTGAAGTGCGACATGGTCTGCACGGTCGGCGGCTACGCCTCCGACATGTCGCGCAATTTCACCTTCGGATCGCCATCCGCCGAGCAGGCCGAACTGCACGCGATCGCCGAGCGGGCCTTTGACGACGGGCTGGCTGCGCTTGTTCCGGGAGCCAGGCTCGCCCACGTGCATCGCGTCGCCACCGACAGCCTGACGCGGCAAGGGCTGCGCACCTACCGCCGCGGTCATTTCGGCCATGGCGTCGGCCAGTCGGTCTTCTCGGAGCAATGGCCGTTCATCGCCGCCGATAGCGATGTCGTCATCGAAGCCGGCATGGTGCTGGCCTTCGAGATCCCGCTCTACATAGACGGCCTCGCCAGCTTCAATCTCGAGGACCAGTTCCTGATCACACCGGACGGGCCCAAGCCGATGAACAGACTGCCGAGGCGGCTGGAGAGGATTGGCTAGCCGGCTTTGAGTCTGCACGCTGGAGATTGGCCGAAGCCTCCCCACCTTCGTCATCCACGGGCGGAGCAGGAGCGAAGCTCCGTCGCGGAGACCCGAGGATGACGAAGCGATGGGCGACTTGGCCAATCTCGAAGCCGCACGCGGTACCCAGCACCTAACCACTCACCGGCGGCCTTCTCCCTCTCCACGGCATCTCCTGCTCCAGTTGCGCCGATGCAGCCAGCACCGTTGCCTCGTCGCCGTAGCGGCCGACCAGTTGCACGCCGATCGGCACGCCGTCTTTCGACCAGCCGAGCGGCAGCGAGATCGCCGGCTGGCCGGAGATGTTGAAGGGGAAGGCAAACACCGAGTCCGTCCATTTGGCGTTGTAGCGGTCGATGTCGGTTTCCGACATGTCGTAATAGCCGAGCGGGCGCGGCAGCTGCGTCAGGGTCGGGGTGATGAAGAGATCGTAGGCGCAGAGGTCGCCGACGATGTCGCGGCCGACCTGCCTGAGCTGCTCGACATCGGAGATGTGCCTGGTGCCGCTGGTCGAGCGGCCGCGCTCGATGATTGCCCAAGTCACCGCCTCGACATCGCTTGGCGTCACCGGCCGGCCGATCACCGTTTCAAGGTAGTCGAACGTCGCCGCCGTCTGCACGCAGGTCATGTTGGTGTAGGTCTTCCACACAGCGTTCGCGTCGAGCGGCATATCGTGCTCCTCGACGTCGTGGCCGAGCCGCTCGAGCGCAGCCACGGTCGCCAGCACCGCCGCCTTCACCTCCGGATCGATCGCGGTGCCGTTGGGCGGCGTGACGGAAAAGCCGATGCGCAGCTTCTTTGGCGCCCGCGCTGAGAGGCTGAGCCAGCTGCCATCAGGAACCGGCGGCGTATAGGGGTCGCCGGGCAGCGCGCCAGCCACCGCATCGAGATAGGCTGCCGTGTCACGCACAGTGCGTGAGCAACAGAGAAAATAGGCGCCGCCATACCAATAGTCGCCGAACGGCGCGAGGCTGACGCGGCCGCGCGACGGTTTCAGGCCGACGATGCCGCAGCAGGAGGCCGGAATGCGGATCGAGCCGGCGCCATCGCTGGCCTCGGCGATCGGCACCATGCGCGAAGCGATGGCCGCGGCAGCGCCGCCGCTCGAGCCGCCGGGCGTGATGCCTTCCTTCCACGGGTTCTTCGTCACACCGTAGAGTTTTGGTTCCGTCGTGATCGACCAGCCATTCTCCGGCGCGTTCGACTTGCCGACCAGCACCAGCCCGGCCGCCTTCATGCGGCGAACGACCTCGGTGTCGAAATCGGCAACGACATCCCTGAGGTAGAATGAGGAGTTGGTGTTCGGTGCCCCGGTCCAGGACGAGGCCAGCTCCTTGAGCAGGAACGGCACGCCGGCGAAGGGCGCTGATGTGTCGACCGTCTCGGCCTGCGCCCGCGCCATGTCGTAGAGGCGATGGATGACCGCATTGAGCGCCGGGTTGAGCCGCTCGACCAGCGTGATCGCCGCCTCGACCAGTTCCGCCGGTGAAACGTCGCCCCGCTTCACAAGTGCCGCAAGGTCGAGCGCGTCGGACTCGGCATAGGTTTTCAGCAGACTGTCGGTGACCATGTCTCTCTCCCGTCGTTCGTTGATCTTGCCAACGTTGGCGCGCCCCTCATCCGCCTGCCGGCACCTTCTCCCCGTATAGTGACGGGGAGAAGGGAGACGCTCCAACGCTGACGACTCCCTCTCCCCGTTCTTCACGGGGAGAGGGTAAGGGTGAGGGGCAGCGCCGGCCTGAAACGATTGCCGCCAGCAGCCGGATTGCGTCAGGCCAGGTCGATGGTCCGTCCCAGTGCGATGCTCTGTTCGGCGGCCAGCACGATGCGCAGGCTGTTGACCGCCGCATCCATCTGCTCGGTCAAATCGAGATCCTCGCGGATGGCGCGCATGAAGAAGGCCTGCTCGCGGTCGCAGAGCTCCTGGTGACCGGGCTCGTCCTCCATGCTGACGATCTCGTCGGGCTTCGAGAAATTCTTGTCGCCGTCGACCTGAGCATAATGGATCTTCAGCGCATCGGTCTTGGTGTGGCGGTCGATGTCGGCGGAGCTCGAAACCTCTGCCAGTTCGGCAGCACTGTTCGCCTGCTGGCCGGCGACGATCGACACCGCGCCCTTGGGGCCGACCACGTCCTTCACGAAATAGGCCGTTTCGCTCATCATCGGGCCCCAGCCCGCCTCGTACCAGCCGACCGAGCCGTCATCGAAGGTGACGTGCAGGTGGCCGTAATTCTGCTTGTCGGCCTCCGCCCAGAGCTTGGCGCCGATGCCATGCACGCGCACCGGCTTGGCGCCGGTCAGCTGGCACATGACGTCGACATAGTGGACGCCGCAATCGACGATCGGGATCAGCGAATCGATCAGGTTCTTGTGCCAGTGCCAGGCGCTGCCGCTGCTCTGCTGGTTGAGGTTGAGCCGCATCACCAGCGGCTTGCCGAGCGTCTTGCCGACCTCGATGAACTTGATCCATGACGGGTGGACGCGCAGGATATAGCCGAGCACCAGCTTGCGGTTCTTCGCCCGCGCCGCCGCGACAACCTTCTCGGCATCCTCATTGTTGGTGGCGAGCGGCTTTTCCATGAACACATGGCAGTTGGCGGCGATTGCCTTCAGCGCATATTCGGCATGGGTGTTCGGCCAGCTGTTGATCGACACCGCGTCCGGTTTTGTCTCCTTCAGCGCCTGGTCGAAATCCTCGTAGAGTGGGTAGCCGGCTAACTCTCCCGGAATCTTCGTGTTGCTCTTGATCGAGCGGCTCATGATGCCGACGATCTCAAAACCGTCGAGCCGGTGATACGCGCTGGCATGCGACGCACCCATATTGCCGAGACCCACCACCAGCACTTTTACTCTGTCGGACACCGCTGCCTCCCAAATTCTTCATTGAATCTTGGGCGGCGCTGTTGCCGTCGCCCGCATGTTTATCCAGGACAATCAACTTAGGTTGGCGCCGCCCCTCATTGCCCTGCCGGGCATTTCTACCCGTATAGTGACGGGGAGAAAGGGCTGGCCGCAATGTTGGCGATTGGCGAAATCATCAACGACAGCGTCCCCTCGCCCCGTTTACGGGGAGAGGATGCCGGCAGGCAGGTGAGGGGCGGCGCTGACCTGGACAATTGCCAGCCCTACTTCACCGCCGAATCGAACAGATGCGCCTTGATCTTCTCGACATCGAGCGCGGCAAAACCTTCCGACAGCTTGACGCCGTCGGCATCGGCCTTGACCTTGGCCTTGTCGAAATCATTGGCCGGGCCGATCAAATCGTTGGTGCAGACATCCTCGGCCTTCACCGGAGCGGTGATCTGGCCGATCTTGTGGATTTCGTCGAAGAAGCCCTGCCAGCTCGCCATGTCGTGCGAGCCCCAGCCGCCGCGTTTGTCCATGTCGCCGCGGAAGACGTTGATCTGCTGCAGGATCGAGGTGGTGCCAAGCTCCGGCCCGAGATTCTTGGCCAGCGTCGGGAACTGCTCGAACACCGCTTCGACCGCCGCGCGGGGATTCTGGTAGCCGAATTCGAGGCCCATCGCCCAGCCGCGCAGGTACTTTTCCAGCAACGCCTTCTTGTCGGCGTCCTCCAGATCGGCGGCGCGCACGACGAAAGTATTGGCCGGCAGCTTTGAGTTCTGCACGCCGAGCCAGTATTCGAAGTCGAGCCCCTTGGCGATCCATTCGGCGCGTAGGCCTTCCCACGACAGGGCAGCGTCGCCCTGGCCGCCGGCAAGAGCCGTGCCCCATGTCGGCCAGCCGGCTTCGACATATTTGACCTTCTTGATGTCGACGCCCTGCGCCGCCAGCAGCGGGTCGGTGATCGACTGCCAGGCGGCGGAGCCGAGCAGGATGGTCTTGCCTTCCAGCTTCTTCAGGTCGTTCGATCCCTCGCCCTTGCGGAAGGCGATGCTGAACGTGTCGCGGGCGCCCATATGGAACACCGACTTCAGCTTCATGCCGTTCTGGATGGCGAAAGAGAACACGCCGGGCGACGGGAAGCCCATATCGGCCTGGCCGACATCGACGAACTTCACCGTCGCGGTGCCGTCCGACGGCCCCGGCTGCATGTCGGTGTCCAGCCCATCGAAATAGCCGGCCTTCTTGGCTGCCCAATAGGGATAGTCGTCGAGCACTTCGAGCGTGCCGCGCGGCGAGATCCAGGTGAATTTTCCGTAGGGTTCGGCCCTGGCCTTGAGGCCGGTGGCGCCAAGCGCCGTCGCCGTCACCAGCCCGGCGCCGGTCACCTGCAGGAAGTAGCGGCGGCTGATGCCCGCCGGGTTGGTCGAGAAATTATTGGTCATGGCATTCCCCTTTTTTGTTTGATGTCAGTCTCTTGCCGCCCGCCTCCCGGGCGCCGTCTGTACTTTTGTGTTCAAGCCTCCCAGCTCGCCCATTTCTTGCCGATCAGGAAGAACAGCACGTAAATCAGGATGCCGAGCGTCGACAGGATCAGCACCACGGCGAAGAACTGCGGCATCTGGATCATCGACGAATAGGTGGTCAGCCGGTTGCCGAGGCCGAAGCCGCCGCCGACCATTTCGGCGCCGACCGCGGTCAGCAGGCCGAAGATGGCGCCGATCATCAGCCCGACCAGGATCATCGGCAGCGCCATCGGCGCTCGGATCTTCCAGAAGATCTGCAAGGTGCTGGCGCCATAGGAGCGTGCCAGCGCGATCTTGGCGCTGTCGACGCGGCGAAAGCCGGTGGCGGCATTGATCATCACCATCGGCCCGGCGGCCAGCGCCACCGCGATGATGCGCGGCGTGTAGCCGAAGCCGAAGCGCAGGATCAGAAGCGGCACCAGCGCCAGCATCGGCGTGGTGACCAGCAGCAGGATGTAGGGCGCGACGATCTTCTCGGCGAAGGGGAACTGGGTGATGACGGCGGCCAGCACCAGGCCGACGATCGCGCCGATGGTGAAGCCGGACACCAGCTCGACGAGCGTGTAGCCGAGATGCGGCGCGATCAGCGGGAACTCGTCGAACAGCGCATAGGCGATCGAACTCGGCGGCGGCATGATGTAGAGCGGCACATGGAACAGCCGCAGCGCCAGTTCGATGCCGCCGATGATGATCACCGCCACGGCAAGAATGGCCGCCACCTCCTTGCCCGACTTGATGCCGGGCCCGCTGGCGAAGGCCGACAGATTGGTCAGGCTGACCTCCTGGCCGTCGCCCGTCTTGGCACCCGACTTGGACTTTGAAAATTCCGGAATGGCGTCGCCTCCGCTCACGGCCTGATCCTCACGATCTCGGCGCTCGGGCGCTCCGGCGCTTTTGGCCGCGTGCGTTCGCCGACAATGTCCATCTTGATACGGTTGGTGAGGTCGAAGACCTCTTTCGTCGCCATGATCTCCAGCGAGCGTGGCCGCGCAAACGGCACGCGATATTCCTTGGCGACGCGGCCCGGCCGGGCGCTCAGCACCACGACCCGGTCGGAGAGGAAGATCGCCTCCTCGATCGAGTGGGTGATGAAGACGATCGTTGTCTTGGTGTCGAGCCAGATCTCCTCGACCAGCCGGTTCATCTCCTCGCGGGTGAAGCTGTCGAGCGCGCCGAACGGCTCGTCCATCAAAAGCACCGAGGGCTTCAGCGCCAGCGCCCGCACGATCGCCGCGCGCTGCTGCATGCCGCCCGACAGCTCGCGCGGAAATTTGCCGCCGAAGCCGTCGAGCCCGACCCGGTTGAGCAGATGCGCGATCCACGCCCGGTCCGGCTTCTCGCCCTTGATCTCGAAAGGAAAGCGGATGTTGGCATCGAGATTGCGCCACGGCAGAAGGTTCGCTTCCTGGAAAACGATGCCGATATCGGGATGCGGACCGGTGATGGCCTTGCCATCGAGCCGGATCTCGCCGCTGGTCAGGCTGTGCAGGCCCGACATCGACCACAAGAGCGTGGTCTTGCCGCAGCCGGAAGGGCCGACGATCGAGACGATTTCATTGGCGCTGACATCGAGGCTGCAGCGGTCCAGCGCCAGCAGGTCGCCGGAGGCCGTGTGATAGATCTTGGTCGCTGCCTGCACGCCAAGCTTCGGCTTTTTTGCATCGCCCGTATTCATCTGCCCCCCGGGAAGATTGCGCGATGATCCATTGCTCATCCCCAGCGAAAATCAGTCTGTAACTATCCTACTTTCCTGTCAAGCACCGACGATGGCCACCGTATCAGGAAAATCGATTAGTGTGCCTATCCGCTTGTTTTAATACCGGTTTTACGGCCTTGAAATGCATGTTGCTTTCCTACATACTTCGGAACAGACACGGATCGGAGAGGACCGGAGGAAGGTGATCTTTACCCTACGACACGCTGCGGTTGCGATGCGGTCGGGCGCGTGGAGCCAGGGCGTGCAAACATGCTAAGACGGCAGCCTCGCAACCCAGGGAAAGACCAGGACCCCATGAACGAAGCTGGCAGCCAGGACGAGCCTGTTCCAGGCCAGGATACCGAGGGGCGCGATCCTGTCCGGCGCATTCCCGACATCATCTCGCTGGTCAAGGATTCCTACAGCGAATTGCGCCCGGCCGAACGGCGTGTCGCCGATGTCGTGCTCGACGACGTCAAATATGCCGTCGACGCCTCCAACGCCGCCCTTGCCCAGCGCGCCGGGGTCAGCGAACCGACGGTGACCCGGTTTTGCCGCGCTATCGGCTGCGAGGGCGTGCGCGACTTCAAGCTGAAGCTGGCGCAGAGCCTCGTCGTCGGTGCGCTCTATCTGGCCAAGTCGCCCTCCGTCAGCAATGACAATGGCATGCCGTTCTGGAACGCCGTATTCGGCGAGGCGCGCCGGGCGCTGCAGGAGGCCGAGCGGCAGCTCGACCCGGCGCAGCTGCAGAAAGCCGCCGATCTGATCGCCAAGGCGCGCCAGGTCACCGTGTTCGGCCTCGGCGGCAGCTCCTCGGCGCTGGCGCAGGAAACCCAATACCGGCTGTTCCGCTACGGCATCACCGTCAGCGCCCAGTGCGACCCCTATCTGATGCGCATGACCGCCTCGACGCTCAAGCCGGGCGATCTGGTGATCGCCATTTCGGCCACGGGACGCACGCGCGAGGTGATCGAGGCCGTCGAGCTCGCCAAGCACTACCGCGCCAACGCCATCGCCGTGACCGCGCCCGACACCGAACTCGCCCGCGCCTGCGACGTCAGGTTGACGGTGGCGGTCCCGGAATATCCCGACACGCTGAAGCCGACGGCCTCGCGCTTCGCCTTCCTGGCGGCGATCGACCTTCTGGCGGTGGCCTCGGCCTACAAGCTCGACGGTTCGGCCCGCGAGACCGTGCGCCGCATCAAATACAACGCCCAGATCCACCGCACCGGCAAGGAGATGGAGCCGCTCGGAGACTAGCTCCCTTCTCCCCGTTCACGGGGAGGTGAGGAATGGTCCGCGTAGCGGACGAAAAGCCAACTGCTTGGCTTTTCGAACGACGAACGCCGGCAGGCGGATGAGGGGCGGCGCCGAGTTCAACAATTGATGGTCCCAACTTGGATTGGGCACATGCACAAAGAGGGAAAGAAATGCTCGAAATAGCACCGACGAAACAGGCCGCCGCATGGCTCGAATCCCTGGCGCAGGCGCTCGCAGCCGGCGACGCTGCGGCGGCGAGCAACCTGTTCGTCGACGATTGCTACTGGCGCGATCTCCTGACCTTCACCTGGAACATCACCACCATGGAAGGCCGCGAGGCGATCGCCGACATGCTGGCGGCGACGCTGGCGACGGCCAAGCCGAGCGCGTGGCAACTGACCGGCGAGGCGATCTCGCACGATGGCACCATCGAGGCGTGGTTCAGCTTCGAAACCGCGGTGGCCAGGGGAGAGGGCATCATACGGCTGCGCGACGGCCACTGCCGCACGCTGTTCACGGCAATGACGGACCTGAAAGGCTTCGAGGAGCGCAAGGGGGCGGGGCGGCCACTCGGCGTGCGCCACAAGGCCGATCCAAAGCGCGAAACCTGGTCGGAGGCGCGGGCGCGCGAGACGCGCGAGCTCGGCACCGAGGAACAGCCCTACTGCCTGGTCATCGGCGGCGGCCAAGGCGGCATCATGCTGGGGGCGCGGCTGCGCCAGCTCGGCGTGCCGACCATCGTCATCGAGAAGAATGCGCGGCCGGGCGATTCCTGGCGTAACCGCTACCGCACGCTCGTGCTGCACGACCCGGTCTGGTACGACCATCTGCCCTACATTCCCTTCCCCGAGAACTGGCCGGTGTTCACGCCCAAGGACAAGATGGGCGACTGGCTGGAAATGTACACGCGCGTCATGGAGCTCAATTATTGGGTCGCCACCAAATGCCTTAGCGCCAGCTATGACGAGGCGGAGAAAGTCTGGACCGTGGTGGTCGACCGCGTCGGCCGGCAGATCACGCTGAAGCCCAAGCACATCGTCTTCGCCACCGGCGCCTATGGCCCGCCGAGAAAGATCGACCTGGCCGGCGCCGACCGGTTCAAAGGCGAATTGCTGCACTCCAGCCAGTATGCCAGCGGCGACAAATTCCGCGGCAGACGAGTCGCGGTCATCGGCGCGGCAAGCTCCGGCCATGACGTCTGCGTCGACCTCTGGGAAAGCGGCGCCGGGGTCACCATGATCCAGCGCTCACCGACGACGGTGGTCAAGTCGGACACGCTGATGGAAGTCGGTTTCGAGATCTTCTCGGAAGACGCACTGGCACGCGGCATCACCACCGAGAAGGCCGACATGATCGTCGCCTCGACGCCGTTCGCGCTGGTGCCCAAGGGCCAGCGGGCGCTTTACGAGGTGATCAAGGCGCGCGACGCGGCCTTTTACGACCGCTTGCGCGCCGCCGGCTTCTCCATCGATTTTGGCGACGACGAGACCGGCCTTCTGATGAAGGCCTACCGCACCGGCTCCGGCTACTATATCGATGTCGGCGCTTCCGACCTGATTATTGACGGCAAGATCGGCATCCGCAGCGGCGTCGCCATCAAGTCGCTGACCCCGAGCGGCATCCTGTTCGAGGACGGCAGTGAACTCGCCGCCGACGCCATCATCGCCTGCACCGGCTATCAGTCGATGAACGAGACGGTGGCTTCGATCGTCTCGCGCGAAGTCGCCGACAAGGTCGGCCCCTGCTGGGGGCTTGGCTCGGGCGTCAAGGGCGACCCCGGACCCTGGCAAGGCGAGCTGCGCAACATGTGGAAGCCGACCGCGCAGGAAGCGCTGTGGTTCCACGGCGGCAATCTGGCGCTGTCGCGCTTCTATTCGAAATATGTGGCGCTGCAGATCAAGGCGCGGATGGAGGGCATTGAGACGCCGGTTTATGGGAAGCCGAGCAATTCAGGCGCTGCTGATCTCCCCCCTCGAGGGGGAAATGTCGCCGAAGGCGACAGAGGGGGTCGCCGCGCGTAGAGCGCCAGCCTCCATCTGCCGCAAGGAGGTCGCATCCAGTCGAACCGACCCCCTCTGGCCTGCCGGCCATCTCCCCCTCAAGGGGGAAGATCGCTAATCGTGCCGATGCCCGAAATGCCTCGCGGCAACCTCGACATGCGTATGCGACGCCTGCGCCACGAAACGCTCGGTCTCGTTGTGATCAGCCGCCTCGTTCGGCCACCAGGTGCCGCCAATAACGATGCCTTCCGACACCAGCCTCTGGTCGGCGACCAATGACGCGCCGACCGCATCGACGAAGGTGAAGCGGCCCGGGCGCTGCCGGAGCACGGCGACATCGCCGACGGTGCCGACCGCCAGCGTGCCCAGGTCAGGCCTGGCGATCGCCTGCGCCGGCGCTTGCGTGGCGGCGCGCAGGACCTCGACCAGCGGCATGCCGAGCGCCAGCAGCTTCGACATGCAGACCAGTATGTCGAAGGCGGGACCGTCGACACAGTAGAGATGCACGTCGCTCGAGATCACGTCCGGCGCCAGTCCTTCCTCGAGCATGGCGCGGGCAACGGCGAAATCGAACGAGCCCATGCCGTGGCCGATGTCGAAGATGACGCCGCGCTCGCGCGCCAGCCGCATGTCCGGCCGCACCGCGCCGGAAGCAAATACCGGCGCATTGGGAAACGGCCGGAAGCAGTGGGTGAGAATGTCGCCCCTGCGCAGCCGCGGCAGCACTTCCGAGCGGCCGGGCGGCGGCTCGTCTATATGCGCCATCAGCGGCAGGCCGGCCTGGTCGGCGGCCTCCAGCGCCAGATCCACCGGGGCGATGCCGCTGGTGCCGCCGGCATGCTTGCCGGAGCGGACTTTTACGCCGACCACGACATCGCGGTGTTCACGCGCCGCCGCGACCACCTCGCGCGGCTCGCACAGCCTGAGGTCGCTGCACTCGCCGACCGACACTGTCTGCGAGAAGCCGAAAATGCCGGCAAAGGAAATGTTGACATAGGCCAGGATGCGGACCTTCGACCGCTCCATGACATGGCGGCGGAAGCCGAGGAAATTGCCGGCGCCGGCACTGCCCGCATCGATGAAGGTGGTGGTGCCGCTCTTGGCGGCCAGCCGGTCGGCATCGACGCCAAGCGACGTGCCGCCCCAATAGACGTGGCTGTGCAGGTCGACCAGGCCCGGCGTGACGATGCAGCCGCCGGCATCGACGATCTGCGCTGCGCTGTCCGCCGGGATATCGGCATCGACAGCGGCGACCCGGCCATTGGCGATGGCGACATCGCGCGGCGCGTCGAGGCCAGCGGCCGGATCGATCAGCCGTCCGCCCTTCAGCAGGAGGTCGAATTGCATTGGGGTCACCTCCGCTTGGCTGCTTTGCCTACAGAGGCCGGTAGGCGACCGCCTCGACCTCGATCTTGATGTCGATCATCAGCCGCGATTCGACCGTGGTGCGGGCCGGCGGGTCTTTGGGGAAATGCCGGGCATAGACCGCGTTGAAGGCGCCGAAATCGCGCGCATCTTCCAGCCAGACCGTGGTCTTCACCACATCGTCCATGGTGCAGCCGGCCAGCGCCAGCGCGGCCTTGATGTTGGCGAGCACCTGCTCGGTCTGTTCCGATATGCCGCCCTTGACCACGATGCCGTCGCTGCCGACGGGAACCTGGCCCGAGACATAGACGAGATCGCCGGCCCGCACGGCTGGCGACAACGGCACATGCGATGTTCCAAAACACTGTTTCGGCAAGGGACAAGCCTCCTCTGATGACAGGACGGGGTGCCGTGGCGGCGCCCGCTTCGATCGACATTTACGCCGATCGACGCGATCCTCATAGGGGCCTTGTTGGAAAGCAACATTCTTCGAAATCCGTGTTGCTTTATTACAAGAGGGCTTGCATCGTACGCGCTGACGGGCGGCTTGGAAGCCGCAACGTACAGACGCATTTGCCAGAGCGGAGACACCCAGCGATGACTTACGACAAGAACCCGTTTCCATCAGGCGATGCCGATCGCCACGCGCTCTGGGAAATGCTGGTGCGGCGCGACATCGACGCTTTCATCGGCCAGGACTGGGCCATGGTCGAGGATGATTTCGTCGCCGAGAGCTTCTTCGGCATGCATGCGAATTTCCTCAGCAACGCCGACGCCTGGCGGCTGCAGTTTCCGAGACTGGACGTCTACCGCGACGAATGGCTGCGCCAGGCCAAAGAGACGGCGGCGACCAAATTCGCCGAGCCGCTGCGCGAGGCGCTGTTTCGCGTCACCAACATGCGCGACATCGACGTCGACGGCGACCGCGCCGTGCTGCACAAGAAATTCGACGGCTCGGTTGCCAAGGCGGACGGCAGCGTCGACCGCTTGAAATGGCAGACGCTGTATTTCTGCAGCAAGGTCCGCGGCAGCTGGAAGATATCAGGCTTCGTCGGCTACATGCCGCATCCGCTCGGCAGCTAGAACCACCGATCACCAGAGCGCAGGATGGGTCGGGCCGAACGTGCGGCCCGGCACCGCGGCCGCCATCAGCGAGCCGTTGAACAGCGATGGCGGATGCAAGGCGCCGCATTCCATCAAACGCATCGCCAGACATTGGCAATGCCTTTTGCGCCCATTCTTACGAATTTGTATGCCGCCGGACAGGCCGGTGTGAACTCGTTTGCTTACGATGCGCGGTGTCGATCGCCACCGCCCCGCCGCAACCGTCGACCTCTGGACTTCAGCCATGCTCGCGCCCAACAGGCAACAACCCGCCGCACCGAGCCACAACAGGGTTCCCGACGTCACCCTCGACTTCTGGCTGGTCAAGCTGATGGCGGTCACCACGGGCGAGACCGCGGCGGATTATCTTGCCGACACAATCGGGCTCGGGCTGACCGCCACCTCGCTGATCATGACCGGCATCCTGATCGCGGCCCTTGTCCTGCAGTTTACGCGGAAATGCTATGTGCCGTGGGCTTATTGGCCGGCGGTGGTGCTGATCAGCATCGTCGGCACGCTGGTGACGGACAGCCTCGTCGACAGTTTCGGCGTGCGCCTGCAGACGGCAACCATCGCCTTCTCGGTCGCGCTCGCCGCGACATTCGCGGTCTGGTACGCCAGCGAAAGGACGCTGTCGATCCACACCATCTTCACCACCAGGCGCGAGATCTTCTACTGGCTGGCGATCCTCTTGACCTTCGCGCTCGGCACCGCCGCCGGCGACCTCGTCGCCGAAAGCTTCGACATGGGCTACCTCACGACGGGGCTGCTGTTCGGCGGTGCCATCGCGCTGATAGCGCTCGCCTACTGGCTGCTCAGTCTCGACGGCATCCTGGCCTTCTGGCTCGCCTATATCCTGACGCGGCCGCTTGGCGCTTCGTTCGGCGACCTGCTGTCGCGGTCGGCCAGGCACGGCGGCCTGGGTCTCGGCACCATCTTCACCAGCCTGCTCTTCCTTGGCTGTATCATTGCGCTTGTCCTGCACATGACCCTGAAGGAGGCAACCGACGAGGCCGATGAACTGTTGCTGGACCTGGACTAGGTGCAGGGCGGATGCGCTAGCGTTGACAATTGCCGAAAACCCCACCGCTTCGGCCAGTCTTGAACGTTCTGACGCCACCATACCTGCGCCTTCGTGACATCCTAGGAACAAGCCCGTGCCGGTGATAGCCTCTCCACCTCGGCAAAGGACCGGACCTTTCATGCGACTGCTTCTCGTCGAGGACGACCACAGGACGGCCGACTATATCGTCAGGGGACTGACCGAGGCCGGCCATGTCTGCGATTTGCTTCGCAACGGACATGACGCGCTGTTCGCGGCGACCCGGGGCAATTACGACGTGATCGTCGCCGACCGGATGATCCCCGGCCTCGACGGTCTGTCGATGATCAAGGCGGTGCGCGCCGCGGGCGTACGAACGCCCGCGATCTTTCTCACCTCCGTCGGCGGCATCGACGATCGCGTCGAGGGGCTGGAGGCCGGCGGCGACGACTATCTGGTCAAGCCCTTCGCCTTTTCCGAACTTCTCGCCCGCATCAACGCGCTTGGCCGGCGGCCGGCGGCGCAGGAGCAGAAAACCGTCCTGCGGGTCGCCGACCTCGAAATGGACCTGATCATGCGGCGGGTCACGAGGCGGGGCCAGCCGATCGACCTGCAGCCGCGGGAATTCAGCCTGCTGGAAGTGCTGATGCGCGGCGAAGGCCGCGTCATCACCCGCACCATGCTTCTGGAGCGCGTCTGGGATTTTCATTTCGATCCCAGGACCAGCGTCGTCGAGACCCATATCAGCCGGCTGCGGGCCAAGGTCGACAAGCCCTTCGAAACCCAGCTCATCCACACCGTCCGCAACACCGGCTACAGCCTGCACGCGCCGTCATGACCGGAACATGGTCCCGCCTGCTGCGCAGCACGCCGTTCCGGCTGGCTCTGACCTTCGCCTTCCTGTTCGTGCTGGCCTTCGTCCTGTCGGGCGCCATCGTCTACCAGATGATGAGCGCCGATCTTGCCGAGCGGCTCGACGACACCATCAAGGAGACCTACGCGGTCGTCGCCGCGACCTATGCCGAGAACGATCTCAAGGAGCTGGTTGAGACCGTCGGCAGCCACTCCCTGCGCAGCCCTAGGAAGGAGCAGCTGTTTTCGCTGACCGACGCGACGGGCAATCGCCTGGCCGGCAACTTCACCGCGGCAGGGCTTCCCGACGGTTTCTCGATGTTCGACACCGAAATGCCCGGCGTGCCGCCCGGCGCCGAGTACCGCGCCTATTCCGGCCCCGTCGGCGGCAACACCCTGACCGTCGCCTTCAGCCTTTCCGAGACGGAGGAGTTGGAGAGGATCGTGCTGATGAGCTTTGGCTGGGGAACCCTGATCATCACCGGGCTGGCGGTCGCCGGCGGCGCCCTGCTGGCCTCGCGGGTCCAGCGCCGTCTCGACGGCATCGCCGCCACCATGGTGGATGTCTCGCACGGACGGCTGGACACCCGCATTCCGCTGACCGGCAAGGGCGACGACATCGACATCGTCTCCAGCCAGGTCAATGCCGCGCTCGACCGCCTGTCGGCACTGGTCGAAGGCATGAAACAGGTCAGCGCCAACATCGCCCACGATCTGAAGACGCCGCTCAACCGGTTGCAGATGATCCTCGACACCGCGTCCGAAAAGAACCTGTCAGGTCAAAAGGTCGCCCGCGAACTGGCCGAGGCGCATGCCGAAAGCCTGCAGATCAACGAGACCTTCGATGCCCTGCTGCGCATCGCGCAGATCGAGGCCGGCGCCCGCCGGGCGCGGTTCACCGATGTCGATCTGGGCGAGGTGCTGCAAACCATCGCCGAAATCTATGCCGATGTTGCCGAGGACGACGGAAAGTCGCTGTCGTTGGCGCAACCACCGGAAACGACGGACCGGATCCATGGCGATCGCGAGCTGTTGACGCAGATGTTCGCCAATCTGGTCGAGAACGCGCTGCGCCATTGTCCATCGGGCACGACGATAAAGCTGTCGGCGGCGCGCCAGGGCGAACGCGTCGTTGCCGGCGTCGCCGACAACGGTCCCGGCATTCCCGCCGACGAACATGAAAAAGTGTTTCAGCGGCTTTATCGGCTGGACCATAGCCGGTCGACGCCAGGCAGCGGGCTGGGTCTCAGCCTTGTCCGGGCGATTGCCGATCTGCACGGTGCGTCGATTACGCTCGAGGATTGCCGGCCCGGGCTTGAGGTGGCGGTGAGTTTTCCGCTGGCGACGGGTTAGAGGCCGATCTCCCCCCTTGAGGGGGAGATGTCGCCGAAGGCGACAGAGG
>NZ_RZTC01000087.1:21995-26620 GCF_004023165.1 Mesorhizobium sp. M7A.F.Ca.MR.176.00.0.0
CGGTCGGACCGACCCCCTCTGGCCTGCCGGCCATCTCCCCCTCGAGGGGGGAGACCAGCAGCTTCACCGATCGATCCGCGTCGACAGGATGATCGACGACAGGGTCCGCTCGACCCCGTCCATGGCGCCGATCTGGTCGAGCAGCATGTCGAGGTCGCGGATCGATGGCGCGTCGACGATGACGATCATGTCGAAATTGCCGCTGACCGAATGCAGCGTCCGGACCGTCGTCAGGGCGCGCAGGCCGCGCACCACCTTGTCGGCGAGCTTGGGCGTCACGGTGAGCAGTACATGCGCCCGCACCAGCCCCTGCTCGTAGTCCGGCGCCAGCCGGACGCCATAGCCTGATATGATGCCGCGCTGCTCCAGCCGCTCGATGCGGCTCTGCACGGTCGTTCGAGACACGCCAAGCCGCCGCGCCAGCTCGGCGGTCGAGGCGCGCGCATTCTCGCGCAGCAGGGAAAGCAGAGCCTGTTCGGCGTCACTGAGCATTTCGACGATTCTTCTCGGCAGACTGTCCAATCAACGGTTTCGTTTCGAACAAAACCACGCTTCCATTCGACGGGCAAGCTGCGAATCTGAGCTCACAATCAGTGAGGGATCGGTCATGAAAAAAATTGTCGTTGTCGGCGCCGGAAAGATCGGCTCGACCATTGCCGAGATGCTCGCCGCCACTGGGGATTATCAGGTCACGCTCGTCGACCGCTCGGCAGCACAGCTCGCTGCTGCCGAACTGCCGGCCACGGTTGCGACGCTGGAGCTCGACATCGAAGCCGCCGGCGCGCTGGAAGCCGCGCTCGCCGGCAAATTCGCGGTGCTCAGCGCCGCTCCCTTCCATCTGACCACCCGCATCGCCGAAGCGGCGGCCAGTGCCGGCGTGCACTATCTCGACCTGACCGAGGACGTCGTCTCGACCCGCCGCGTCAAGGAACTGGCGCGTTCGGGCAGAAGCGCCTTCATTCCGCAATGCGGCCTGGCGCCGGGCTTCATCTCGATCGTCGCCAACGATCTCGCCAGCCGGTTCGATTCGCTGGAGAGCGTGCGCATGCGCGTCGGCGCACTGCCGCAATATCCCTCCAACGCGCTGAACTACAATCTGACCTGGAGCACCGACGGCGTCATCAACGAATATTGCGAGCCCTGCGAGGCGATCGTCGAAGGCGAGCTGGTCGAGGTGCCGCCACTGGAAGAGCGCGAGGAGTTCTCGCTCGACGGCGTCACCTACGAAGCGTTCAACACCTCCGGCGGCCTTGGCACGCTGGCCGAGACGCTGAAGGGCAGAGTGCGCACGCTGAACTACCGCACCATCCGCTATCCCGGCCACGCCGCGATCATGAAGGCGCTGCTCAACGATCTCGGCCTGCGCCACCGCCGTGACGTGCTGAAAGACATTTTCGAAAGCGCCCTGCCGGCGACGTTGCAGGACGTGGTCATCGTCTTCGTCACCGTCTCCGGCCGCAAGAACGGCCGCCTGCTGCAGGAGACCTACGCCAACAAGATCTACTCCAGGCGCATCGGCGACCAGGTGCGAAGCGCCATCCAGATCACCACCGCGTCGGGCATCTGCGCCGTGCTCGACATGCTGGCCGACGGCAGCCTGCCGGCGACGGGTTTCATCAAGCAGGAAGACATCGCGCTTGACGCGTTTCTGGCCAACCGTTTCGGGCGCGCCTATGCGCAGCACGAGATGGTGAGCCGGCTGGCGGGGTGATCAGCGTCTCTCTCTTGTGAGAGGCTGGCGGGACAGTGCACCCCTCTGCCCTGCCGGGCATCTCCCCCTCTAGGGGGGAGATCGGCTGTCATCTTAGATTTCGCCAATTTTCAAAGTCTTGGAAGAGGCGGGTTGCCCGAAACTGCTGATCTCCCCCCTTGAGGGGGAGATGTCCGGCAGGACAGAGCGGGGCGAGTGTCCCGCCAGCATCACCGCCTTTGCACTATCACGAATCAAACATGCAGCGCGTGCCCCAGCGCCTTGAGCGCCGCTTCCTGGAATCCCTCGCCTTGCGTCGGATGGGCATGGATCGTGCCGGCAATGTCCTCCAGCCTCGCGCCCATCTCCAGCGCCAGTCCAAAAGCCGCCGCCAGTTCCGAGACGCCCTGCCCGACCGCCTGGATGCCGAGCATCAGATGGTTGTCCGCGCGCGCGACGACACGGACAAAACCGTCCTCGCCGAGCTTGGTCATCGCCCGGCCGTTGGCGGCGAACGGGAACGTGCCGATCTTGATCTCGCCGCCGAGCGCCTTGGCCTCTTCCGGCGACAAGCCTGCCGTCACCAGCTCGGGATCGGTGAAGCAGACGGCGGGAATCGAGCGCTTGTCCCAGCTGCGTTTGTGACCGGCGACGATCTCGGCGACCATCTCGCCCTGGGCCATCGCCCGGTGCGCCAGCATCGGCTCGCCGGTGACGTCGCCGATGGCGAAGATGCCGCGCATCGAGGTGCGGCACTGGTCGTCGATGCGGATGAATTTGCCTGCCCTGTCGAGGTCGATCTGCTCGAGCCCCCAGCCTTCGGTCACCGGCTTGCGGCCGACCGTGACCAGGATTTTTTCGGCGGCGACCTTGGCGCTCTTGCCATCCGCCGTCTCGACCAGCAGCGCATCGCCTTTGGTCGATAGCCCCTTGGCCTTGGCACCCAGCATCACCTCGACGCCGAGTGCGTTGAGCCGCTTGACCACGGGCCGCGTGAGTTCGGCGTCATACTGCGCCAGCACGCGCGGCAAGGCCTCGACCACGGTCACTTTGGCGCCCATTTTGGCGAAGGCCATGCCGAGTTCCAGCCCGATATAGCCGCCACCGACGACAGCGAGTTTTTGTGGAACCGCGCCGAGTGCCAGTGCCTCGGTTGACGAAATCACCGGACCGCCAAAGGGCAGGAACGGCAGTTCGACCGGCGCCGAGCCGGTGGCGATGACGATCGCCTCGGCGCGGATGACTTGGCTTCCTGTCTCGGTTTCGACCTCCACAGTCTTGCCGTCGCGAAAGCTCGCCCAGCCATGCACGGTCTTGACTCCTGCCTTCTTGAGCAGGCCGGCGACGCCGCTGTTGAGCCGGCTCACGATGCCGTCCTTCCAGGCGATCGTCTTAGCCAGGTCGAGCGTCGGTGCGGTGAGCGAAATGCCCAGCGGGCTCTTGCCGCTCGCCATGTGTGAGACCCTCTCGAACTCTTCCGCCGCATGGATCAGCGCCTTGGACGGGATGCAGCCGACATTGAGGCAGGTGCCGCCTGGTTTGCCCGACTCGACGATCACCGTGTCGACGCCGAGCTGCCCGGCACGGATGGCGCAGACATAGCCCCCGGGACCGGCGCCGATGACGAGCAGCTTGCAGGAGATTTCTTTCATGTTGGCATCCTGGTTCACAATGGTGCTGGAAGGCAGATAATGTTGGGTCCTTCGCGCCGCCCTCGAAGCGCGTAATCTCCCCCCTCGAGGGGGAGATGTCGCCGAAGGCGACAGAGGGGGTCGCCGCGCGTAGAGCGCCGGCCTGCATCTGTCGCGCAAGGCGGTCGCGTCCAGTCGTACCAACCCCCTCTGGCCTGCCGGCCATCTCCCCCTCGAGGGGGGAGATTACGCCCTCCACTGCTTTCGCTGATTTTCAACATTGTAAGAAGAAAACCAGTCCTCCAAGGCAGAGGGGGGCGCTGTCCCGCCGGCATCTCGATTGTCCCGCCCCTCAATCCACAAAGATCAGCGCCGGCGTTTCCAGCAGCGTCTTTATCCGCTGGATGAACACCGCCGCGTCCCAGCCGTCGATCACCCGATGGTCGAAGCTCGACGACAGGTTCATCATCTTGCGCGGCATGAACTGGGTGCCGTCCCACACCGGCCGCACCATCATCTTGTTGACGCCGATGATCGCCACTTCGGGATGATTGATGACCGGTGTCGTCGCCACGCCACCCATGGCGCCGAGCGAAGTGATGGTGATGGTCGAGCCAGACAGCTCGTCGCGTGTCGCCGTGCCGGACTTGGCCGCCTCGGCCAGCCTGATGATTTCTGCGCCGCACTCCCAGATATCGCGCGCCTCGGCATGCTTGACCACAGGCACCACCAGCCCCGTCGGCGTCTGCGCGGCAATGCCGATATTGATGCCGCCATGCTGGTGGATGATGCCGGCCTCGTCGTCGAACAGCGAATTGAGATTGGGCTGGTCCGCTATCGCCTTGACCATGGCCCGCATCAGGAACGGCAGCAGCGTCAGCTTCGGCCGCTCCACGCCACCCTTACCTGGGCGCTTCTCCTTGTTGAGCGCGGCGCGCAATTCCTCCAGCGCGGTGACGTCGACCTCCTCGACATAGGTGATGTGCGGGATGCGCGATTTCGACAGCGACATCTTCTCGGCGATCTTGCGCCGCAAGCCCACCACCTTGATATCCTGGATCGCATCGTTGCGGGCGAGGCCGGATGTCCTGGCAACCTGCGGCCCGCGCGCCAGGAACGCTTCGATGTCCTCATGGCCGATGCGGCCGGCAGGGCCGGATCCCGCAACCTGCCTGAGATCGATGCCGGCTTCCTTTGCCCGCAGACGCACGGCAGGCGAAGCCAGCGGTCTTTCGCCCTCGGGACGCCGTGCGCCGGCGGGCGTGGCAACTTGAGATGTCGGCGCCGTACCCCCACCCCTAGCC
>NZ_RZTC01000088.1:0-3702 GCF_004023165.1 Mesorhizobium sp. M7A.F.Ca.MR.176.00.0.0
CCCGCCGCACAGGCGGGTTTTTCGTTTGATGCTCCGTCAGCCAATGCGCCGGCGAGGCTCCGAAGCAACCCGTTAAACCGAGTTCGTTGCCCTGCTGTGCGGTCGGATGCACTTGCACTTTCAGTCGATTTCCAACAGACTTGATGCACCAATTGTTCCAGGGCGAGCTTATGCGAAGCTACCTGCCATATGTCTTGGGCGCGGCGCTGGGATTGCTCGCTGCGTTCATTCTCTCCGCGGTTTCTGGCATCGGCGGCACCGCGCAGTTGCTTCTCTTCGGCGTGTTGCCTGCCATCGGCGGCGCCATTTGCGAGCGGGCCGTCAGTCGCAATCTACGCTCCTGAGAGCAGGCTCAGAGTTGCCTGGACGCCCAGAAGTCGAGGCGGCTGTCGCGCAACTCGCAAATCGACTTCAGCCGTTCCTTTTCGACGAAACGGACCATTCCGGAAAAAATACGGCCTGGCAGTGAAGGCCCGGCATAAATCATGCCGGTGTAGAGCTGGACCAGATCAGCACCCGCACGGACCTTGTCCAGCGCCGTATCGGCGGAATCGACGCCGCCGACGCCGATGATGGCGCGGTCCGGTCCGAGCAGCTTGCGCATCTTCGCCAGCACGATGGTCGAACGCTCGAACAGCGGCTTGCCGGAGAGTCCCCCGGTCTCGCGCGCGGTGTCGCTACTGCGCAACGGCGGTCGGGAGATGGTGGTGTTGGAGACGATGACGCCGTCCACCTGCTTTTCGGTGACCTCGGCGGCGATGTCCTCCAGCTCTGCCTCGACCAGATCCGGCGCGATCTTCAGGAACACTGGCGGCTGCGCCGTTGCCGTGGCGCGCGCGGCCATGACCCGCGACAAGAGCTCGCCAAGCTGCTCGCGCGCCTGCATGTTGCGCAGGCCCGGCGTGTTGGGCGAGGAGATGTTGACGGTGAGATAGCTGGCGTATTGCGCAAACCGGGCGACACCGCGCTCATAGTCGCCGATGCGGTCGCTGCTGTCCTTGTTGGCGCCGATGTTGACGCCGACGATGCCGGAGCGGCCCTTACGTGCGGCAAGGCGCTTTTCGGCCGCTGCATGGCCTTCATTGTTGAAGCCCAATCGGTTGATCACCGCATCGTCGGCAGTCAGCCGGAAGATACGCGGCTTCGGATTGCCGGCCTGCGGCAACGGCGTGATGGTACCGACCTCGGCGAAGCCAAAGCCCAGGCCAAGCAACGCGTCCGGAACCTCGGCGTTCTTGTCATAGCCGGCCGCCATGCCGATCGGATTGGGGAAATCGAGGCCGCAGACGCTGACCTTCAGCCGCGCGTCGAGCGTCGTCCGCGCACCGACCGGCAGGCCGCATCGCAGCGCCGCAATCGACATGCCATGCGCGGTTTCCGGATCGAAGGCGAACAGCAGCTTCTGGCCGAGCCGGTCGAGCACGCTCATTGCCCCTCCAGTGCCGGGAACTGGTGCACACCATCGGCGCCAAGCGGCAGCGGCCGGACCCACAGCACGGCCTTGAGGTCCAGCGGGCCATAAAGATGCGGAAACAGCGCGCCGCCGCGCGAGACCTCGTATCTCAGCGCAGCACCCAGGCCGGCGCCGTCGATGGCGACCAGCAGAAGGTCCGTCTGGCCGGCAAAGTGCTTTGCCGCCGTTTCCCTGACCTGTGCTGCCGTTGAGAAATGGATGAAGCCATCGGCGACATCGATCGGCGCGCCGGTGAAGCGACCATGCGTTTCGGCCTCGCGCCAAGGCGCTTGCGGGGTTATCTTGTAGATAATCTGAGACATGGTTGCGCTATAGTCCGAACCAGCCATTCGGGAAAGGCCACGCCAAGGGTCTTCCCCATTTCCGGCGCAAACATGCGATATCTGAGGCCTTGGCCATGGAGGACAACATGCGTCTGCAGCACATCTTGATCCCCGCCGCGCTCGTTTCGCTGGTCGCGGCTTCAGCTTATTCGGAAGAGACCGACCGCTACCGCCTGGAAAAGTCCGATAGCGGCTTTGTCCGTATCGATACGCAGACCGGCGCCATGTCGATTTGCGAGGAACGTTCGGGCCAGCTCGTCTGCAAGATGGCGGCCGACGAACGCGCTGCTTTCCAGGACGAGGTCGACCGCCTGCAAACCTCGATGAAGGCGATGGACGAGCGCGTCACCAAGCTCGAGAATTCGCTCTCCGCCCGCCTCGAATCGAAACTGCCGAGCGAGGAGGATTTCAACAAGACCATGAGCTACATGGAGCGCTTCCTGCGCGGCTTCATGGGCATCGTCAAGGATATGGACAAGGACGACGGCGCCCAGAAGACCTGAGCGCTTCAACCAGGGGAGGCGGCGCGCTGGCTTTGCCGCTTGAAAACAGCGCGCAGCCCCTCATAATCGTCCAATTGAACCCGAAAAGCCAAAAATCATCGGGGATTTGGGGAGGGACATTTGCCGGCAGGCTATTCTTTCGTCATCGCCGACGATCACCCGCTGTTTCGCGGTGCGCTGCGCGAAGCGCTCGCCGGCATCGGCAACGTCGCCGCCATCCATGAAGCCGGCGATTTCGAGAGCGCCAAGGCGCTGGTCGTGGCCAACGAGGACGTCGATCTGGTGCTGCTCGACCTGTCGATGCCGGGCGCCAGCGGCCTGTCCGGCCTGGTCTCGCTGCGTGGCATCCATCCGGCGGTGCCGCTGGTCGTGGTGTCGGCGCATGACGATCCGGCGACCATCAGGCGGGCGCTCGATCTCGGCGCTTCCGGCTTTATCTCCAAGTCGGCCAGCATGGAGGAGATCCGCAGCGCGGTGCAATCGGTGCTTGCCGGCGACATCGCAGCACCAGCCGGCGTCGATCTCGGCATCGAGCGCGATCCCGAAATATCGGACCTCATCAAGCGGCTGCAGGCTCTGACGCCGCAGCAGACACGGGTGCTGGGCATGCTGGCCGAGGGCCTGCTCAACAAGCAGATCGCCTATGAACTCGGTGTATCGGAGGCTACCATCAAGGCGCATGTCTCCGCCATTCTGCAGAAGCTCGGCGTCGACAGCCGCACGCAGGCGGTGATCCTGCTGTCCAAGATCGGCAGCGATCCGCTGCAGCCGGCGGGTTGATCGCCAGGGCGCCTGTTCAATCAGAATAGTGTTCAATCAGAGCACTGAACCTCCGTCCGCCGCACCGGCCGGCCGTTGAAGCTTGCGAAACTGATGGCGGCCATGATCCAGACGCCGATCCCGCCATAGAGCATGACCCAGCCAAAGCCGTTGCGTAGCGCATCCTGGGCGACGGTCCCGGCGAGCCCGGAGATGGGGTTTCCAGCAGCGATAGCTTCGGCGAGAAGACGCAATTGGGCAGTGTCGAGGTCGGGCAGCGCATGCCCCAGATGCGCCAGCACACCGCTGGCCAGGATGAAGCCCATCACCGCGATGTTCAACGCCAATGAAACCATGCGCGCGCTCATGTCGATGCCGGAGGCCATGCCGGCGCGATCGCTCGAAACGGAACCCGTCGTCGTGTTGGTGACAGGTGTGTTGGTTATTCCCAGACCCATCCCCGCGATCAGGCAGCCGGGCAGCATCGTCAGCCAGTCCGGTTGCGCGGCGGCGCTGCCGAATTTCATCAGGATGAACCCGACGCCGATGATGACGAGGCCCGCCGGAATGATGATGCCGGGCCGATAACGCAGCGAAAAGCGCTCTGCCAACGGCGGCAGCACAAGCGTCGGCAGCGTGTAGG
>NZ_RZTC01000088.1:3712-10363 GCF_004023165.1 Mesorhizobium sp. M7A.F.Ca.MR.176.00.0.0
GGCAAGCAGGGCAAGGCCGGTGGAGACGGTGTCATAGCCGAGCCCGGCGTGGAACCAGATCGGCAGGTAGATCATGAAAGGCCAATAGCTGAGGTTCATCGCGGCAGAGCCGACGATGGCGCCCGAAAAGGGCCGGATCCGGAAGACCGAGAAATCGAACATCGGCCGCTGGCTGATCTTCTCGGCAATGAGGAAGGCGATGAAGCTCACTATCGAGATACCGAGGATCGCCAGCGCGGCAGGGCTGGAGAAACCCAGATCCGGCCCCTGGATGATGTAGAAAACGAGGCAGAAAACCGACGGCGACAGCGTCAGGATGCCTGCTACGTCGAGCTTGCCCGCCTGTGGATCCTTCGATTCGTGGACGCCCATCAGAGCGAGGGCGAACGCCAGCGCCGCAACCGGCACGTGGACAAGAAACACCCATTGCCAACTCGAGACCGCGACGATGCCGCCGCCGATGATGGGGCCGAAGCCGAGGCCGGTGCCGAAGATGACGCCCCACCAGCCCCATGCGACGGCGCGTTCGCGCCCTTCCCGGAATTCATGCGACAGCACGGCAAGCTGGCAGATCAGCATCGCACCGCCGCTCAGGCCCTGCAGAAACCGGGCGACGATGAGCGTGGAGACGCTTTCGGCGACGCCGCAGATCAGGGATGTCAGGCCGAAGGCGGCGATGGCGACCAGAAAGACACGCTTGCGCCCGTAACGATCGGCGATCGTGCCGACCGCCATCAGCACCGTCGTGACCGCGATCGTATAGGCGTTCATCACCCATTGCAGTTGCTTGAAGTCGGCGTGCAGCACCTGCTCCAGTGTCGGCAGGATCGCGGGAACGCTTGAAATCTCCAGGCCGAACATCAGGCACGCCAGGCAGGCGGCAAACAGAACAATGATGCCTCGGCGGGTCACTACAGTGGGCATGGTTCAACCTCGTATTGTCGGCAGTCGGCGAATCCATTGCAGCTCGCCCGGTGCGCGTATGCCCCAGGGTAGGCGAGGCTTGATCATATTAGAATTGCATGGTTGGCTATTTCAGAGACAACAAGTGCGGATAGCTGACATGACGCTGGACGTAGACGCTGTGAAAACATTCGTCGCCATCGCCGATCTTCAGAGCTTTACGCGTGCGGCAGAGGCTCTTGGCAGCACGCAAGGGGCAATCAGCGTGAAGCTGAAGCGGCTGGAAGAGCGCGTCGGCAAGAAATTGATCGAGCGCACGCCTCGGCTGGTGCGCTTGTCGGCGCAGGGCGCGGTGTTTCTCCAGCCCGCACGCGACTTCCTCGCGGCACACGATCGCGCCATTGCCAGCCTGTCTTCGGTGCGCCGCCGCTTCACACTGGGCATCGCCACCCATGTCGGGGGCGCGGAAGTCCCGACATTGCTGGCGCGGCTCAATGCGCATGACCCGGCGCTCACCATCGAAGTGCGGCTCGATGATTCGCGCGGCCTGCTGGACGCTTTCGATCGCGGTGAGATCGACGCGGCGATCATCCGCCGGGAGGACGACCGGCGCGATGGTGAAGTGCTGGCGCCCGAACATTTCGGCTGGTACGCCGCGCCCGACTTCGTCCACCGGGCCGACGAGCCGCTGCGCCTGGCGGCATCCTCGCCATCCTGCGGTATTCGTAACATCACCACCCGCGCGCTCGACGCTGTCGGAATACCGTGGACGGAGGTGTTCCTCGGCTGCGGCTCCTTCGCCGTTGCCGAAGCCGTCTCGGCCGGCCTCGCAGCCTCGGTATTTTCCTGCCGGCTTGCCCCGTCCGGCACCATCGAGGTCAGCCGGAAATTCGGGCTGCCGGCGCTGCCGCCTTCCGAGATCGTGCTGCTTTCGACGCTGACGGACGCCAAGTCCCGCGAGGCGCTGAGGACGCTTGCAATGGCCTTTCGCGAGCATCGTCCGCCTGTGGCGGGCAATGCCGGACGGCCTCGGTTCCGCAGTTCCCAGATGGTCGACGGACCGGCTTAGGACTCCCCCTCGGACACTAGGGCTGAGACCGGGCGCCCTTGATGCTATTCGGCCGCCGGTGCCAGCGGCCTGACCCTGGCCATCATGGAGCGCAGCACCGCTGGTTTGAGCGGTTTGTTGATCACCGCAATCTCGAGCCCGCCGGCGGCCGTGCGCACCTCATTGGAGCGGTCTGCGGTGACCAGCACGGCCGGCAGGGTGTCGCCATGGATCGCGCGCAGCCTGACGATGATATCGAGGCCGGTTTCGCCGTCGAGATGGTAGTCGGCAAGGACGATGTCCGGGCGGTGTATCTTCGCGGTCTCCAGATCCTTTGAACTGGACACGGTGTCGACGTTGCAACCCCAGCCTTCGAGCAGGAGCCGCATGCCTTCGAGGATACGGGCGTCGTTGTCGATGCACAGCACGTGCAGCCCGGCCAGCGAAGCCGTCGCGCGGGCAGGAACCCTGGCGTCGATCTCGCGTCGCGGTTCCTGCACGGCCGCCACGGGCAGGATGACGGAGAAGCGCGTGCCCTTGCCAGGATTGGAAAAGATCCGGATCTCCAGCCGCAGCACCCGGGCGATGCGGTCGACGATGGAGAGGCCGAGACCGAGGCCCTCGGCCTCGCGCGCGCCCTCGTCGAGCCGGGTGAATTCGCGAAAGACGGTGTTCAGCTTGTCGCCGGCGATGCCGATGCCGGTGTCGATCACCTGGATCTCGGCCAAATCGCCGCGCCGTCTGACGCCAACCAGCACGCGGCCGTGGCGCGTGTATTTGATGGCGTTGGAGACGAGATTCTGGATCAGGCGGCGCAGCAGATTGCGGTCCGTCGTCACTGTCAGCGATGACGGCATGATGGTCAGCGCGAGCTTCTTCTCGGCGGCGAGCGGCCGGAAGTCGTTGCCGATCTGGCGCAGCAATCCGTCGAGGTTGAAGGCGGTATCGTCCGGCTTCATCGCGCCGGCGTCGAGGCGGGAGATGTCGAGCACGGCGCCGAGGATGGTCTCGACCGATTCCAGCGAGGATTCGATGTTCACGGCGGCCTTGCCGGCAGGCCCTTTGCCGGCCTTCTCGATCAGCGAGGAGCAATAGAGCCGGGCGGCGTTGAGCGGCTGCAGGATGTCGTGGCCGGCGGCGGCGAGGAAGCGCGTCTTGCCGAGATTGGCCTCCTCGGCCAGCATCTGCGCCTGCGCCAGCTCCTCATTGACCCGGGTCAACTCCTCGTTGACCCGGGTCAACTCGATGGTGCGGGTCTTGACGCGCTGCTCCAGCGATTCATTGGCACGCTTCAGCGCCAGGTCCTGCTCGACGCGCCCGGAAATGTCGGCATAGGTGGCGACGATGCCGCCGTCCGGCATCGGGTTGGAGCGCAGCTCCAGGATGCGGCCCGAGGTTTTCAGTTCCATCTGCCATGGGCTGACGAAACTGGTCAGCCGGTTGAGCATGGCCACACGCTGATCGGCGGGGATGTCACCGCGTTCGGCGAGATGGCGCAGGATGCGGTCGAGCGAGACGCCGACCTGGCCCATCTCGTCGGGCAGGTCGAACAGCGCCCGGTACTGGCGGTTCCAGCAGATCAGGCGGAAATCGCGGTCGAAGACGGTGATGCCCTGTTCCATCTGGTCGAGCGCGATCTGCAACAGGTCGCGGTTGTGCTGCAGCGCCTCGGTGGCGTCGTCGAGCAAGCGGAAGGCATCTCGGGATTCGCGGTCGTGGCGCCGAAACAGCAGCGACAGGATCAGCCGCGCCGACGAGGAACCGACGGCGCTGGCGAGCAATTGCTCGGAGAAGCGGATGACGTCCATGCTCGCCTGCTCATTGCCGTGCAGCGAGGTTCCGTTGGTCTTTTCGAACGACTGGAAGGAGCGCTCGGTGCGCTCCACGCCGAGATAGCGCCCGATCGTGTCCTTGAGGTCGTTGACGGTGATGGCGGTGCGGAAGCGGCGCAGGCTTGGCATCGGGCCGGCATCGCGCGGCACGAAGATCGACGCCTGGATGCGTTCCAGCGGCACCGATGCGCGCGACAGCGAACCGAGCACGAAGAACACCGCGTTGAGCGACAGGCTCCACAGCACGCCGTGGTTCAGCGGTTCGGCGACGGTGCCGAACAGGGCCTGCGGCCGCAAGGCCTCGAAGCCGAACAGCCCATGCACGATGATGCCGGTATCAGGGGCGGCAAGCGACGGAAACAGCAGCGTGTAGCCCCAGACGAGGATGCCGGCGACCATGCCGAGTGCCGCACCCCGGCCGTTGGCGCCGCGCCAGATCAGCCCGCCGATCAGGGCGGGCGCGAACTGGGCGATGGCCGCGAACGACATCAGGCCGATCGACGACAGTCGCGCGCTGTCGGTGCTCTCGCGGTAGTAGAGGAAGGCGATGAACAGGAGGATGAAGATCGCCCCGCGCCGCACATTGAGGATGAGCGTCGACCAGTCCTCGGTCTCGGAGGTCGAGGTCTTGAGCAGGCGGCGCACGAACAGCGGAATGACGAGGTCGTTGGAGATCATGATCGACAGCGCCACACTTTCGACGATCACCATCGCCGTCGCCGCCGACAGGCCGCCGATGAAAGCCGCCATCGCCAGCACATCATGGCCGCTGAACAGGGGCAGCGACAGCACGTAGAGATCGCTGCTGGTTCCGGTGCCGACCAGCGAAAGGCCGGCGAAGGCGATCGGCAGCACGAACAGGTTGATCGCAACGAGATAGAGCGGGAACACCCATGTCGCGGTGCGCAGTTCGGCCTCGCCGCGGTTCTCGACGATGGTGACGTAGAACTGCCGCGGCAGCATGATGATGGCAAAACCGCTGAGGCAAGTCAGCACCAGCCAGGTGGCGAGCGAAGTGTTGTAGCTCATCGCCTGGCGGACCTGCGCGTTCTCGGCGAGCTTGTCGAACATGTCGCCCGGGCCGCCGAAGATCAGGAAGGTGACCATCAGGCCGATCGCCAGGAAGGCGGCGAGCTTGACCACGGTTTCGACCGCCACCGCCAGCACCAGCCCGTCCTGGTGTTCGGTGGCGTCGGCGTGACGGGTTCCAAACAGCACCGCAAACAGCGCCAGGAGCATGGCGACGACCAACGAGATGTCGCTGACGAAGGGATCGAACGAAGGCGGCGATCCCGTATAGTGCTCGACCATCAGGCTGACCGAACCGGAGATCGCCTTCAACTGCAGCGCGATATAGGGCACCGCGCCGATGGTGGCGATCAACGTGGCGATCGCCGCGACGGTGAAACTCTTGCCGTAGCGCGCGCCGAGGAAATCCGCGATTGAGGTGATCTTCTCGGTCTTGGCCAGCCGCACGATGCGGTTGAGCAGCGGAAAGCCGAACACGAACACCAGCACCGGGCCGGTATAGATGCCGAGGAATTCGAGGCCGCGCTCGGAGGAGAGGCCGACCGAACCGAAGAAGGTCCAGGACGTGCAATAGATCGCCAGGCTGAGCGCGTAGATGAAGGGCCGGGCTCGACTCGGCCCTGAAATGGCCGAGCGGCGGTCGCCCAGGCTGGCGATGGCGAACAGCAGCGTCACATAGGCGATCGCGATGATGACGATGAACAAGCCCTGCACGCCGGCAAGATCCTCCCTGTGCCGAATTTCAACCCGGCTTGCCCAGACGCAATCACAGCTTGGCTTCCGAGTCCATCACGGCTTTGGGTGCATGAAGGCCGCGGTTTCCGGGAGTGCCGCCGGGTAAGGAGAAACCGGTTGCTTTCTCTTTTTTGCCGATGTTGCAACCGCAGGTTTTTGTTATGTTGCCTCAGGTCGATGCCGCAAGGACGGAAACGGCAGTTCGGCCGGTCACGACAAGGAGGGTCGAATGCTGAAAGAATTCCAAGAATTCATTTCCAAGGGCAATGTGATGGACTTGGCCGTCGGTGTCATCATCGGCGCGGCCTTCGGCAAGATCGTCGATTCCCTTGTCAACGACATCATCATGCCGATCGTCGGTGCAATTTTCGGCGGATTGGACTTCAACAACTATTTCTTCGGACTGTCCTCAGCCGTCAACGCGACCTCGCTGGCGGACGCCAAGAAGCAGGGCGCGGTCTTTGCCTATGGCAGCTTCATCACCGTGGCGCTGAACTTCCTCATCCTCGCTTTCATCATCTTCCTGATGGTCAAGGCGGTGAACAACATGCGCAAGCGGCTTGAGCGCGAGAAGCCCGCTGCACCGGCCGCTCCGCCGCCCGCCGACGTCGCGCTGCTCACTGAAATTCGCGATCTGCTCGCCAGGCGCTGACCACGGGCGGCATTTGCTGGACCAAAACCCCGGTCGTTCGCGGCCGGGGTTTTCTGTTTTCGCATCTGGTAAGGACCGCTGACGAAAACCGCAGATCAAAACGGACCCGCCAATGACCCTGATCGACAGCTTGCGTACCGAGGCCCGTGCGGCACCCGAAAGCGGCATTGTCGCCGTCGTCAATTACGGCCGCCTGCGCGAAGGCATGATTCCGCTCTGGGCCGGCGAGGGCGACCTGCCGACGCCAGCCTTCATCACCGATGCCGCGTCGAAGGCGCTGGCCGGCGGCGAGACATTCTACACCTGGCAAAGGGGCATCCCCGATCTCAGGCAGGCGCTCTCCCGATACTATGCCAGGCATTTCGGCAAGACCTTCCCGGAGGAAGAATTCATCGTCACCGGCTCCGGCATGCATGCCATCCAGCTGGCGCTCGACGCGCTCGCCGGCGTGG
>NZ_RZTC01000088.1:10373-26454 GCF_004023165.1 Mesorhizobium sp. M7A.F.Ca.MR.176.00.0.0
GGTGGTTTATCTGTCGCCGGCCTGGCCGAATTTCGATGCCGCGGCAGCGATAGCGGGAGCCATTCCAGTCGCGGTCACGCTCGATCATTCCGGCAATGGCTGGTCCTGCGACGTCGAGAAGATCGCGGCTTCGATCACGCCGCGCACAAAGGCGCTGTTCATCAACACGCCGTCGAACCCAACCGGCTGGACCGCCGATCATGAGACCTTGCAGGCCATCCTCAATCTGGCACGCGCGAAAAACCTCTGGATCATCGCCGACGAGATCTATTCGCTTTTCCACTATGGCCACGGCCGCGCGCCGTCCTTCCTCGACATCGCGTCGGCGGAAGACCGCATCCTGTACGTCAACTCCTTCTCCAAGAACTGGGCGATGACCGGCTGGCGCGTCGGCTGGATCAAGACGCATCCGAGCTTGCAGCAGGTGTTCGAGAACCTGATCCAGTATTCGAACTCCGGCGTCGCCCAGTTCATGCAGCGCGGCGCGGCCGCCGCCCTTGACGAGGGCGATGCCTTCGTTGCCGAACAGGTGGAGCGGGCGCGCAAGGCGCGCGACCTTGTCTGCGGCATTCTCGGCGCCACCGGCCGCGCCCGGTTCACGGTGCCGCAGGGCGCGTTCTATCTGTTTTTCACTGTCGACGGCATCACCGATTCACGCACCGCTGCCTTCGACATTGTCGACAAGGCCAATGTCGGCCTGGCGCCAGGCACCGCTTTCGGCCCCGGCGGCGAGGCGTTTTTGCGGTTGTGTTTCCACCGCCGCCTCGATCAGGTCGAGGAAGCGGCACACCGGCTGGCGAAGTGGATGAAGGTAGTTTGAGCCGTCGACGAAGCGCGGATTGAAAATCGCTCCGGCGAGCCAGATAGCCGCCGGAGTAGAGTTTCAAACGGCTTCAGCCACCTGACTTGGGGACCAGCAGGGGAATGATGCGGTCGCTTTTGGCCACCGAAGGCCGCCCGGCGGAGCCATAGGGGATGCCGAGCGCATCCCAGGTCTCGACCAGCGCATCCTGCAATTCGGCGATCAGTGCATCGGAATGGAACGGCGTCGGCGTGATGCGCAGCCGCTCGGTGCCGCGCGGCACGGTCGGGTAGTTGATCGGCTGGATGTAGATGCCGTGCACGCCGAGCAGGCGGTCGCTGGCCATCTTGCAGGCCTCGGGATCGCCGACCAGCAGCGGCACGATGTGGGTCGGCGAGTCCATCACCGGCAGGCCGGCGGCCGACAGGATCTGCTTGGTTCGGCTCGCCTGCTGCTGCTGGGCGTCGCGCTCGGCCTGCGAGCGCTTGAGATGGCGGATCGACGCGGTCGCGGCAGCCGCGATCGCCGGCGGCAGTGCCGTGGTGAAGATGAAGCCCGGCGCATAGGAACGCACGGCGTCGATCACGGCGCTGGTGCCGGTGATGTAGCCGCCCAGCGTGCCGAACGCCTTGGCCAGCGTGCCTTCGATGATGTCGATGCGGTCGGCCAGGCCTTCGCGCTCGGTGATGCCGCCGCCGCGCGGCCCGTACATGCCGACGGCATGGACCTCGTCGATATAGGTCATGGCGTTGTAGCGCTCGGCGAGCTCGACGATCTCTTTGATCGGCGCGATGTCGCCATCCATCGAGTAGACGCTTTCGAAGACGATCAGCTTGGCGCGTTCGCGTCCAGCCGCCTGCAAAAGGCTTTCCAGATGCGCGACGTCGTTGTGGCGGAAGATCTTCTTCTCGGCGCCGGAACGCCGCACGCCTTCGATCATCGAGGCGTGGTTCAGTTCGTCCGAGATGATCAGGCAGTTGGGCAAAAGCTTCGCGATGGTCGAGATCGAGGCTTCGTTGGAGACGAAACCGGAGGTGAAGACCAGTGCCGCTTCCTTGTCGTGCAGGTCGGCAAGCTCCACCTCGAGCTCGACCAGCGGGTTCGACGTGCCGGAAATGTTGCGGGTGCCGCCGGCGCCCGAACCCATCTTGCCAGCGGTATTCTGGAACGCGGCGATGACGTCGGGATGCTGGCCCATGCCGAGATAGTCGTTGGAGCACCAGACGGTGATTTCCTCGGCGCGGCCATTGGAACGCCAGATGGCGCGCGGGAACTTGCCCGCGATCCGCTCCAGGTCGGCGAAAACGCGGTAGCGACGCTCGGCATGGAGCTGGTCGATCGCTTCCTCGAAGAACCGCTGATAGTTCATATAGGCTTCCCAATTTTTGCGCGGGATCATAATCATTGGCCTGTTGGTCGTCCACCTGGCCTTTTTGGTCAAAATGCCACGCCCCGGACCTGTTCCTAACGATCACGGATCGTGGCCTATTCCCTTGATGTGGATCAACTTTGTTTCAGGACGATGCCCCTAGCCGGCGATGCCGGTTACCACGGTTTCAATGGTTATGCGGCGGGCTTTCCAGTAGAGCGGGGGTTGAGACAGTTTCCGATAAATCTTGGATAAGCGAGGACGCGGATGACGGTTTTGGTTACAGGCGGTGCCGGTTATATCGGCAGCCACATGGTCTGGGAGTTGCTTGATGCCGGCGAGAGCGTGGTCGTCCTCGATCGCCTTTCCACCGGTTTTGAATGGGCGGTGGCGCCGGAGGCGAAGCTGGTCGTCGGCGACGTCGCCGACAGGGAATTGGTCGGCTCGGTCATCAGGGAGAACAAGGTCGACGCGATCATTCATTTCGCCGGCTCGATCGTGGTTCCGGAATCGGTCGCCGACCCGCTCAGCTACTACGAGAACAACACCTCGAAGACGCGCACGCTGATCGAAACCGCGGTGCGCGAAGGCGTGCCCAATTTCATTTTTTCATCGACCGCCGCCGTCTATGGCGGGGCCGGGCTGGAGCCGGTGCGCGAGGACGCCCGCCTGTCGCCGGAATCGCCCTATGGCCTGTCCAAGCTGATGAGTGAGTGGATGCTGCGCGACGCGTCGATCGCGCATGGCCTGCGCTATACCGCGCTGCGCTACTTCAACGTCGCCGGCGCCGACCCGAAGGGCCGCACCGGCCAGTCGACGCCGGGCGCCACCCATCTGATCAAGGTCGCCTGCGAGACGGCACTTGGCAAGCGGCCGTTCATGCAGGTGTTCGGCACCGATTATCCGACGCCGGACGGCACCTGCATGCGCGACTACATCCATGTCAGCGACCTGGCGGCGGCGCATCGCCTGGCCGTGCAGCGGCTGCGTGCCGGGGGACAAAGCCTCGTCGCCAATTGCGGCTACAGCCATGGCTACTCGGTGCTCGAGGTCATCGACAGCGTGCGCCGCGCCTTCGGCCATGATTTCGAGGTGAAGATGGGCGATCGCCGTCCCGGCGACGCCGCGGCGGTGGTCGCCAATTCGGATCTCGCCCGCGCTGAACTCGGCTGGACCCCGCAACGCGACGATCTCGACCAGATCGTCGCCGACGCGCTCGCCTGGGAGCGCATCTTGACCGGCAAGAACTCCGCGCGCGGCTGAGCCGGGTTCTCCCAAGGGCTCGCAAGGCGGGCAGCGAAGCGCTATTGAAGGCGTTCGCGGCAAGGTGCGGAGGCGCCGCGCCGCGAGGAGCTCTTGGGGGATGGCATGAAAATAACGGTGCTCGGGGCCGGTGTCGTCGGTACGGCGGCCGCCTATTATCTGGCCAGCGACGGCCATGAGGTGACAGTGATCGAGCGCCATCCGGCGGCGGCACAAGGCACCAGCCAGTCCAATGCCGGCCTGGTGTCACCGGGTGACGCCACCGCCTGGGCCTCGCCGGCGGCTTTGAAGACTTTCCTGCGCGGGCTCTACAACCATGATCTCGGCATCAAGGTCAGGCTGCGCCTCGATCCCTATTTCCTCGCCTGGAGCCTGCGTTTCCTGCGCCAGTGCACGGTGGCGCGCCTGCGCGCCAACACCGACATCAAGCTCAGGCTCGCGCTCTATTCGCGTGACTGCATCAATGCGCTTTCGGAAGCGACCGGCATCCACTACGACGAGCGCAAGAAGGGCATCCTCTATTTCTTCCGCTCGCAAAAGAGCCTCGACACCGGTACCGACAATTACCGTTATCTTGCCAGGCACGGCCTGCCGATCGAAATCGTCGGCCGCGACCGGCTGGTCGAACTGGAACCAGGCCTTGCCGGCGTCAAGGACAAGATTGCCGGGGGCGTCTATTCGCCAACCGACCAGACCGGAGATTCCAAGCAGTTTGTCGACAGGCTGGCCGCCTATGCTGCCGAGAAGCTCGGCGTCAAATTCCTGTTCGGCACGACAGTCGAAGGCCTCGACATCGAGGGCGATCATGTGCGCGCGGTGATGACGTCGGCCGGCCCGGTCGCCGGCGATGCCGTGGTCATCTCGATGGGACCGGAGAGCGGCCTGCTCGGGCGCCGCTACGGCATCGACCTGCCTGTCTATCCGGTAAAGGGCTATACCGCGACGATTCCCCTGGAGGACGAAAGCAAGGGACCGACCATGGGCGGCGCCGACGAGGACCGGCTGATCGGCTATTCCAGGCTGGGCAACCGCTTGCGAATGTCCTCGACGGCCGAATTCACCGGCTTCGACCGAACTTTCAAGCCCGCCGATTTCAAGACGATCATCAGCACCGGCAAGGATCTTTTCCCGGGTGCCTTCGACGAGAAGAAGGCTGTGTTCTGGGCCGGTCTGCGGCCGATGATGCCGAACTCGGTGCCGGTCATCGGCCAGGCTCGCTACAAGAATCTCTATCTCGACACCGGCCACGGCCATGTCGGCTGGACCATGGCCTGCGGCTCCGGCAAATTCCTTGCCGACCTCGTCGCCGGCCGCAAGCCGGAGATCGACCCGCAGGGGCTGGTCTACGGGGGGTAGCGATGTCGGGACCGCAAGTCGCCATCGACCTTGGCCGCATCGAGCGCAATGCGCGCACCATCGTCGAGCGCTGCGCGCTGTCGGGCATAAAAGTGTTCGGCGTCACCAAGGGCACTTGCGGCATGCCGCAAGTGGCGCGCGCCATGTTGCGCGGCGGTGTCGCCGGCATCGCCGAATCGCGTTTCGAGAACATCCGCCGGCTGCGCGACAGCGGCATCAACGCGCCGATCATGCTGTTGCGCAGCCCGCCGATGGCGCGTGTCGAGGAGGTGGTGCGCACCGTCGACATCAGTCTGCAGTCGGAACTCGCCACCATCCGCGAGATATCGCGCATCGCCGAGCGCATGGGCCGCATCCACGACATCATGCTGATGATCGATCTCGGCGATCTGCGCGAAGGCATCTGGCCGAACGACCTGATCCCCACGGTCGAGCAGATACTGCAGTTCAAGGGCGTTCGCATTGCCGGCATCGGCACCAATCTCGGCTGTTTCGGCGCCATCATGCCGACGCCGGAAAATCTCGGCCAACTCGTCGCCCACGCCTACAAGACCGAACGCCTGTCGGGCAAAAGCCTCGACTGGATTTCCGGCGGCGCCTCGTCGTCGCTGCCGCTGCTGCTCGAAGGCAAGTTGCCGGCCGGCATCAACAATCTGCGGGTCGGCGAGGCGATCCTGCAGGGTGGTGTCGAGACCTTCCGCGACACGCCGTGGGCGGAGCTCGAACCCGATGCCTGCCGGCTGACCAGCGACATCATCGAGGTCAAGCTCAAGCCGTCACGACCGATCGGCCAATCGGGCTACGACGCCTTCGGCAACCAGCCGGTCTTCCCCGACGAAGGCGACAGGCTGCGCGCCATCGCCAATATCGGCCGTGAGGATGTGCTGGTCGAGGGACTGACGCCGATTGCGAGGGGGATAAGGGTGCTCGGCGCCTCCAGCGACCATCTGCTTTTGGATGTCGCCGATGCCGACCCGAGGCCCTCCGTCGGCGACCGCGTCGCCTTCCGCATGAGCTATGGCGCCATGCTTTTGGCGATGACCTCGGAATATGTCGAGAAGGCCCCGATGCATGATGTCGAGGATTTTTCCGGCCGCAAGATGGTGCAGATCACGGCCGGGCAGGGGGCCGCCGGCATCCTGGCCCGGGAAAGCACCGGCGCCCGGCTGGAAGCGATGAACTTCGACGTGGTGGAACTCGCCGATGTCGAGCGGCCGCCATCGGGGCTGGTCCGGCTGATTGCCGGCGTCGATCGTCGCATCGCCCACAAGGCGCTGACCGCGACGGCGCGCGCGACGCATTCTTTCGGCCTGATCTGGATCGATTCCATCGCCGCCCTGATGCCAGAGGACGAGGAGGGCATCGACCTGCCGGAATGTTCGGTCCTGGCGCGATCGCTCGGGCTCGATCACAAGGCCGGCGCGCTGCAGCCGCAGCTGTCGCCGGAAAATGTCGTCATCGTCGGCCTGCGTCACGCCGATCCGGCCGAGGCGCGGGTGCTGAAAGATTCGCGCGTGTCGGCCTTCACCATGACCGACATCGACGCCATGGGCATGCGCGACCTGATGCATGAAGCGATTCGCATCGCCACCTCAGGCACGCAAGGCTTTCATGTCAGCTATTCGCCCACCGCAACCGAATTCGCCGGCTGGGCGGCGGGCTCCGGCGGGCTGACCGTGCGCGAAACACACCAGGCGATGGAGGCGATCGCGCTCTCCGGTGGCTTGCTGTCGATGGATGTTTCGGGCCTGACGGCGGATCTGGAGCCGCGGATCGGCACCGACGCGGTCAACTTCGTCATGTCGGCTTTCGGCAAACGGATTCTCTGATCAGCCCTGCGCTTCGACTGCCCCCCGCCATGCGCTGACATAGTCGGCCCAGGCCGGGTCTACAGGAGGTTCTATTCTTTCGCCCTTGCCGTGCGTCGCCGGCCGATCGGATGCCAGCAGCGCGGCGCCGATGCTGGTGCCGGTGGCGGCCTCGGACGCAACAACGGCGCGCGCCGTGGCTGCCGCCAGCATGCCGACAAAGAGCCGGTTGCGGGCAAAGGGGCCTTCGACCGTGGTCGGGCCGTCCGCGCCGATCAACTCGAGGCAGGTTGCCGTCATCAATGCCAGATAGAACGAGATGGCGGCAAAGCGCTGGCCGCTGTTCAGGCCGTCGGCATTGACCCATGCCGCGGCATGGTGCGGGAACGGCCCCGAGCCTTGCTGGGTCGACGGCAGCAGCAGCATCTTTCGCGCCAGCACGGCGCCGACATCATCCTCGGTCCACTGCTCCGGCTGGTCCTTTGTCAGCACGGAAAACTCGCGGCCGCCCATGAAGCGCGCCGAGGGAACGGGTTTGCCGAGCGCGTTGACATTGACCAGCGTGTCGCGCGCGGCATCCAGCGCAATCTGTTTGCCGCCGACCGCCATCGACACCACCCAGGTGCCGGTCGAGACGACGGAGAAAGGCGGTTTGTCGGAGAGAAGATGCGGCAGAAGCGAGGCGTTGGAATCATGCAGGCCGCAGAACACCGGCGTTTGCGGATCGAGTCCGGTTCGCATCGCAACGATGGGCAGGATCGGGCCGAGGCGATCGCTGGCCGGCCGCACCGGCGCCATCAGGCCGCGCCAGTCCAGCCTGTCGACCAACGATGAAAAATCCGCCGTCCACGGATTCCACAGATCGGTGTGGCAGCCGAGCGAGGTGACCTCGTTGGCGGCGATGCCGGTCAGGCGCAGCGCCCAGTATTGCGGGTACATCAGCATCGCGGCGGCCCTGGCGAATTCCGCCGGGAAGCTCTTCTGCTGCCAGAAGAATTGAGCACCAAGATTGAGGCCGAGCGGCAGGCGCGGCGTGCCGGTCTCGGAGAAGGGCGGGCGGATCGCGTCATAATCCGCTGCCAGCCCGTCGGGGCCATCGAACTCATAGTCGAGCACCGGCAGCACAAGTTCGCCCGCCGCGTCGACCAGCACGCCCGTCGCGCCATGGGTGGTGATCGAAATGGCGTCGATGCGCTGTTCGCGGTTGAGGCCGGCAAGGCTTTCGAGGATGAACGTCCATAGCGCCTCTACATCGTGGTGCGGGTAAGGCGCCTGTCGCACCGGCGCATTGGACATGCGGCGCAGCGCCACCTCGCTCAACGTCGCGAGGTCGACCAGCGCCACCTTGGCGTTGGTCTTGCCGATGTCGATGACGGCGATGTGGCGCATCGCACTCATGCCATGTGGAACACGGTTTCCAACGGCACGGCCACCGGCTCGTTGTCCTGCCTGGTTTCCATGATGTCGGCCATTTCAGCCCACCAGCGCTGCATCACCGAATGCCCGGGCAATTCGTCCATGCCGTGGTCGTCACGCCGCCACAGAACACCGAACAGGATATTGGTCTCCTCGTCGAGATGGATGGAATAATCGGAGACGCCGGCCTGCTTCAGCAGCGCGACCAGTGACGGCCAGATCTCGTCGTGGCGCTTCTTGTACTCGGCCTTCATGCCGGGCTTCAGCTTCATTTTGAACGCGTATTTCTGCGGCATCAGCGCCCTCCGCGCAATCGCCGCCAGACGATCGGCAAGGCGATGACGATGATCAGCAGCAGACCTATAAAGATCGACATGACGATGCCGGGCACATTGAGCAGGCCGAGCCCGAAGGTCACCAGTCCCATGATGAAGGCTGCGAGCACGACCCCAACAATGCTGCCGGCGCCGCCGAGGATACTGACGCCGCCGAGCACCACCATGGTGATGACTTCCAGCTCGTAGCCCTGCGCGATCGATGGCCGCGTCGAGCCGAGCCGCGAGGTGATCAGCACCGAGGCGATGCCCGACATCAGCCCGGTCAGGCAGAACAGGATGAACTTGGTGCGGCCGACGCGCACGCCGGAAAACTGCGCAGCTATCGGATTGTTGCCGATGGCGAAGACGCGTCGGCCGAAACTCGTACGGTGCAGCAGGAACCAGTAGACGACGGCCGCAATGAGGAAGAGCACCAGCTCGAACGACACCACCCACCAGACATAGCCCTGGCCGAAGAAGGCGAAGCTTGAGGGATAGCCCTTGTAGGCCTGGTCTCCGAGGATGATGAAGGCGATGCCGCGAAACAGGCTCATCGTGCCGATGGTGACGACGATCGACGGCAGACCGAGCCTTGTCACCAGCAGACCGTTGAAGGCGCCGCAGCCGAGCCCGACGACGATGCCGATCGCTACCAGCACCGGCGTGCCGGCGCCGGCCTGCACCGCCATGCCCATCATCGTCGACGCCAGCGCAATGATGGCGGCCACCGACAGATCGATCTCGCCCGAGATGATCAGCAGCGCCATGGCGAAGGCGATCAGGCCTTTCTCTGTGAAATTGAAGGTGAGATCGGACAGCGAATACGGGTCGAGGAAATAGGGCGAGGCGAAGCTGTTGATGGCGAAGATGGCGACGGCCACAACGACCAGCAGCGCTTCCCAGGAAAAGATCGCCGAACGGAACGGCTTGTCGAGCCGGTCGGGAATGTGGCGCGGGGCAGGGATGTCGGTCACGCCTCCACCTTTCTGAGGATGATGCGGCCTTGCTGGCGTTCGCCGCGCGCATTGAGCACGACGGCCAGGATGATGGCGCTGCCAGAAATCGCCATCTGCCAGAAGGGCGAGATGTTGATGACCGGCAGCGCGTTGGAGATGATGCCGAGGAACAATGCGCCGAGCACCGCGCCGCCGACCGAGCCGATGCCGCCGGCGATCGAGATGCCGCCGATGACGCAGGCGGCGATGATGTTGAGCTCATAGCCATTGGCGACCTCGACCGACGCGATCACATAGCGCGAGATCCAGAGATAGCCTGACAGGCCGCCGATCATGCCGGAGATGCAGAAGACGATGAACTTGGTGCGGCCGACATCGATGCCGGCATAGACGGAAGCCGTCGGGTTTACGCCGATGGCATAGATCGAGCGGCCGAGCGCGGTGCGCGTCATCAGGACGAAGAACAGCGCAATGACCAGGATGGCGATCCACGACAGCACCGGAATGCCGAGGAAGGCGGCGCGCTGAAAGCCGATGAAGTCCGGGCTCATCTTGTCGGCATTGACCCAGGCGCCACCGGACAGCACGAAGGTCGCGCCGCGATAGATGGTCAGCGTGCCCAATGTCACCACGATCGAAGGGATGTTCAGCCGCCAGACCAAAAGGCCGTTGATGGCGCCGAGCGCCAGACCGACGGCCAGCGCAATGACGATCAGCAGCGGGATCGGGATCGCCGGATGCGCGGCGTTCAGCATCGCCACCACCATGCCGGTGAAGCAGAGATTGGACGCCATCGACAGATCGATCGACCGGGTCAGGATGACCACCATCTGGCCGAGCGCCAGGATCATCAGGATCGAGGTGTCGTTGAACACCTGACGCAGATTGCCGGGGTCGGCAAAGGCCGGGAAACGCGTCGAAATCAGGCCGATCAGCACGACGATGGCCGCCAACAGCCAGATTTCACGGTATTTCAGGAAAGCCTTCATGCCGCGATCCCCGCTGCCGTCCGAACCAGCGTCTCGGCGTCCAACCCCTTGTTGTCGTAGACCGCCGCGACGAGCCCCTCGCGCATGACCACGACGCGGTCGGACATGCCGAGGATTTCGGGCAGCTCGGAGGACACCATGATCACCGACAGGCCTTGCGCCACCAACTCGGCCATGAAGCCGTGCACGGCGGCCTTCGAGCCGATGTCGATGCCCTTGGTCGGCTCGTCCAGGATGATCACCTTGGGCGACGTCGCCAGCCATTTGGCGATGACGATCTTCTGCTGGTTGCCGCCCGACAGCGTGCCGACGTCCTGGCTGAGCGAGGAGGCCCTGAGGTCGAGCCGCTCGGTGTAGGAGCGGGCCAGATCGAACTCCTCCGACAGCCGCAGCAGGCCGGACTTCGATGTGCGCTTGAGTGAAGGCAGCGAGACGTTCTGGAAGATCGGCAGGCCGATCACCACGCCTTGTTTGCCGCGTTCTTCGGGCACGTAGACGATCCCGGCATCGATCGAATCCGCCGCCGATTTCGGCGCGAGCGTCTTGCCTTCCAGCGTGATCGTGCCGGCTGATGTGCGGGTGATGCCCGATATCGCCTGCATCACCTCGCTGCGGCCGGCGCCGACCAGGCCGTAGAAGCCGAGGATCTCGCCCTTGTGCAGTTCGAAGCCGATGTCGTTGAATTCGGTCGGATGCGACAGGCCGGAAACGGAGAGCACCGGCGCGCCTATCTCCGCCTTGCGCTGCGGGAAGATGTGATCGACCGCGCGGCCGACCATCAGGCGCACGATCTGGCTCTGGCCGGCATCCTTGATCAGGCCTTCGCCGACCATCTCGCCATCGCGGAACACCGTGTAGCGGTCGGCGATACGGTAGATCTCGTCGAACTTGTGGCTGATGAACAGGATCGCCTTTCCGTCGCTCTTGAGGAACTCGATCAGCAAAAAGAGCTCCTCGATCTCCTTCATCGAGAGCGCGGCGGTCGGCTCGTCCATGATGACGATCTGCGCGTCGATCGACATGGCGCGCGCGACGGCGACCAGATGTTTGTTGGCGATGCCGAGGTCCTTCAACCGCGCGTCGGCGTCGATATGGCCGGCATGCATGGTGTCGAGCACTTCGCGCGCATTTTTGCGCATCGTGCGCCAGTCGATGGTGCGCAAACGCGTGCGCGGCGCATGGCCGAGAAAGATGTTTTCGGCGACGCTCAGATCGTCGAACAGCACGGTTTCCTGGTGGATGGCGGTGACGCCATGGCCAAAGGCGGCATGCGCGCTGGGCAGGGTGACGGCCTGGCCGTCGATGCTGATGGTACCTCCGTCGGGCTGGTAGATGCCGGTCATGATCTTGACCAGCGTCGACTTGCCGGCGCCGTTTTCGCCGATCAGCGCCGTCACCTGGCCGGGGTAGAGCGACAGGCTGACATTGTGCAGCGCGCGCACGCCGGGAAAGCTTTTTGAGATGCCGGACAGCGTCAGGCGTGGAGCCGGGGCCGGAGGCCGCTCCTTCACCGCGCCGTGTTGGGCTGTCGTGTCCATAATCGTATCAAGCCCTGAAACAAGGTTCGTTTAAAGTCGCGGCGGGACGTGAGCCCCGCCGCGTCAGCTCTAGAGAACTCCAGATCAATAGATCTTGGAGAACTTTTCGATGTTCGACTTGTCGAACTGGAAGGGCGGAGCCATCGCAGCCGAGTTGGTGTCGTCGAGCGTGACCTTGCCGACGCGGCCGATCGACAGCGTGGCGCCGGGCTTCGCCTCTTCCTTCTTCACCGCCAGATCATGGGCGAGGTAGACGGCCGAGTAGCCGAGGTCGATCGGGTTCCACAGGGCAACCGCCTGACTGGAACCGTTGTCGATGAACTTCTTGAACTCGGACGGCAGCGCGAGGCCGGTGACATTGACCTTGCCGATCAGGTTCTCGTCGGTGACGACCTGGGCGGCGGCGACGACGCCGACGGTGGTCGGCGCGATGATCGCCTTGAGGTTCGGATAGGACTTCAACAGGCCCTTGGCTTCGTCGGTGCTCTTGGCCGAATCGTCATCGCCATAGACGGTGGCGACGAGTTTGATCTTGGGGAACTTCTCCGGCAGGATTTTCTTGGCCGCGTCGATCCAGGCGTTCTGGTTGGTGGCGGTCGAGGAGGCCGACAGGATGGCGACCTCGCCGCCTTCCGGCAGGTGGTCGGCGGCAAGCTTGATGATGGTCTCACCGATCAGGCCGGTATCGGACGGGTTGAGGTGAAGCTGGCGGCCTTCCTTAGCGACGCCCGAATCCCACGAGATGACGGTGATGCCGCGTTCCATGGCCTTCTTCAGCACCGGCACCAAGGCGTCGGCGTCATTGGCCGAAATGGCGATGGCGTTGACCTTCTGCGCGATCAGCGAATTGACCACTTCGATCTGCGCTTCGGCGGTCGCCTTGGTCGGGCCGGTGTAGATGATGTCGACATCGCCGAGTTCCTTGGCCGCCTCTTCGGCGCCCTTGTTGGCGGCATCGAAGAAGCCGTTGCCGAGCGATTTCACCACCAGTGCGATCTTGACGTTTTCGGCATAGGCGGCATTCACGAACATGGCGGCTGAGAATGCAGCCGTCACCATCAATTTCTTCAAGAAGCTCATCGAATTTCCTCCCTTGAGCGTTGCATTCCATCGTCGCTGCGAGCGCGAGTTGGCCTCAGGCCTGCAGTGAAGATTCTTCCTTGTTGGTCGCGGATGTGCGGGCGACGATCAGCGTCACCCCCGCGGTCTCCAGCATCTTGGCTTCGCGATCCTCGATGCCGTCATCGGTGATGACGGTGGCGATGCGCGACAGGCCGCACAGGATCAGGCTGGAGCGTTTGCGGAATTTCGAGGAATCGACCAGCACCACCAACTCGTCGGCTTGGTCGATCAGTTTCTGCTCCGCCTGGATCAAAAGCGGATCGCCCTCCATCAGGCCGAGCGGCCCCAGACCCTGCGCGCCCATGAACATGCGGCGCGCATAGAAATTGCGCGTCACGTCATTGTCGAAGGGCGACAGGATGATGTTCTGCTCGCGATAAATGGTGCCGCCCGACAGCATCACCGTGTTCTTGGAGTGCTTGAGCAGGTGCTCGGCGATCGGGAACGAATTGGTGAAGATCGGCATGCGGCGGCCGGTCAGGAAATGCACCATCTGGAACGTGGTGGTGCCGCCATTGATGATGATTGGTTCGCCGTCCTTGCACAGCTCTACCGCTTCACGCGCGATCGACCGCTTCTGCGAGGCGTTGATCGTTTCGTTGACGGAAAAGGGCCGGCCGGCCAGCCCGATGAACTGCGGCGGCGAGATTGCCTCGGCGCCGCCGCGCACGCGCCGCAGCCGCTTCTGGACGTGGAGAGCCGCGATATCGCGCCGGATCGTCGCCTCGGAGGACTCCGTCAGGTCGACCATCTCCTGCACCGTCACCACAGGCTTTTCCTGGACGGCGGACAGAATGATCCTGTGGCGCTCTTTTTCGTGCATGGTTCCTCCCTGCCTGAGCATCTAGGCACCCAAAACGCGCAGTGTCAATCATTTCCGATCATATAATTTCATTGTGCAGTGCAATATGATCGATATTGATCGTTTGTGATTGACAAGCCGGCTGCTTCCGTGGAAATTCGGACCAAATGGCCGCGCCTTTTGCGTGCCTTTGGGAGGATTGCATATGCTCGACAAGCGCACCGGCGCGCGCCTCGCCAATCTGTGGGATGAGGCCAAGGCTCACGCGATGAGCGGGCCGGAACTTCTGGTCTACCGCTCGAACACGCTCGGTTCCGACAAGCGCGTCACCAATTATGGCGGCGGCAACACGTCGTCGAAGATCTGGCAGAGAGACCCGCTCACCGGCGAGGATGTCGAAGTGCTGTGGGTCAAGGGATCGGGCGGCGACAGCGCCTCGATCAAGCTGGACGGCTTTGCCACGCTCTACATGGACAAGCTGCGCGCGCTCAAAGGTCTCTATCGCGGCGTCGAACACGAAGATGAAATGGTCGGCTTCCTGCCGCACTGCACCTTCAACCTCAATCCACGCTCGGCCTCTATCGACACGCCGTTGCACGCCTACGTGCCGAAGCCTTTTGTCGACCACATGCATCCCGATGCCATCATCGCCATTGCCGCCGCGAAGGATTCGAAGGCGCTGACGAAACAAATCTTCGGCGACGCCATCGGCTGGTTGCCGTGGAAGCGCCCGGGCTTCGAACTCGGCCTGTGGCTGGAGAAATTCTGCCTCGAACACCCCGATGCCAAGGGTGTCATCCTGGAAAGCCACGGCCTGTTCACCTGGGGCGACACCCCCAGGGAATGCTACGAGACGACGATCTCGGTGATCAACCAGGCGATCGAATGGTTCGAGCCCCGCTCCGAGGGTGTCGCTATCTTTGGCGGTGAAGTGGTCAAGGCACTCGACGCCACCGAGCGCCGTGCCATCGCGGCCAAACTGATGCCGAGGATTCGCGGCCTGATCTCGGAGAAGAGCCACAAAACAGGCCATTTCGATGATTCCGCCGCCGTGCTCGAATTCGTCAATTCCAGGGATCTGCGCCCGCTGGCGGCACTCGGCACCTCGTGCCCCGACCATTTCCTGCGCACCAAGATCCGCCCGCTGGTCATCGAATTCGATCCGGCCAAGCCCGATGTCGATGCGGTGATTGCGCGGCTTGCCGACGACATCGCAGCCTATCGCGTCGGCTACCAGGCCTACTACGACAGCTGCAAGCATCCGGACTCGCCCGTCATCCGCGATCCCAATGCCGTCGTCTACCTGATGCCCGGCGTCGGCATGTTCACCTTCGCCGGCGACAAGGCGACGGCGCGCATTTCGGGCGAATTCTATGTCAACGCCATCAACGTCATGCGCGGCGCCTCGACCGTCTCGTCCTATGTCGGCCTGCCTGCACAGGAAGCCTTCGACATCGAATACTGGCTGCTCGAGGACCTGAAGCTGCAGCGTATGCCGAAGGCGAAGTCGCTTGCCGGCCAGATCGCGCTGGTCACGGGTGGCGCCGGCGGCATCGGCCGCGCCACGGCCAACCGGCTGCTGCGCGAAGGCGCCTGCGTGGTGCTGGCCGACATAGACGAGGCAGCGCTAGCCAGCGCCAATGACGAACTGGCCAAAGTCTATGGCAAGGATTTCGTCCGCCCGGTGCTGATCAACGTCACCTCGGAGGAACAGGTTATCTCCGGCTTTGCCGAGACAGCGGTCGAGTTCGGCGGCATCGACATTCTGGTGTCGAATGCAGGGCTCGCCTCCTCGGCGCCGATCGAGGAGACGACGCTGGCGCTGTGGAACAAGAACTTGGACATCCTGTCGACCGGCTATTTCCTGGTCTCGCGGGAAGCGTTCCGGCTGTTCCGCGCGCAGAAGATCGGCGGCAACGTCGTCTTCGTCGCCTCCAAGAACGGCCTTGCCGCATCGCCCAACGCCGCCGCCTATTGCACGGCCAAGGCCGCCGAGATCCACCTCGCCCGCTGTCTGGCGCTGGAGGGCGCGGAGGCGCAGATCAGGGTCAATGTCGTCAACCCGGACGCGGTGCTTCGCGGCTCGAAGATCTGGACTGGCGAGTGGAAGGAACAGCGCGCCGCCGCCTACAAGATGTCGACCGACGATCTGGAGGAGCATTATCGCTCGCGTTCGATGCTGAAGCGCTCGGTCTTCCCGGAAGATATCGCCGAAGCGATCTATTTCCTGGCGTCCGACATGTCGGCCAAGTCGACCGGCAACATCATCAATGTCGACGCGGGCAACGCCCAGAGCTTTACGCGCTAGCCGCTTCGCCCTTCTCCCCGTCACTATACGGGGAG
>NZ_RZTC01000089.1:0-26278 GCF_004023165.1 Mesorhizobium sp. M7A.F.Ca.MR.176.00.0.0
TGCGCCGCCCCTCATCCGCCCTTCGGGCACCTTCTCCCCGTGAACGGGGAGAAGGCTTGGACATCGCCATCATCGGTGGCGGCATCATCGGCATCTGTGCAGCCGCTTCTCTCGCCGAGGCCGGACGCAGGGTCACCGTCTTCGACCGCACAGGCATTTGCGAGGAGACGAGCTCCGGCAACGCCGCCGCCTTTGCCTTTTCCGATGTGCTGCCGCTGGCCCACAAGGGCATGATCCGGCAGCTGCCGAAATGGCTGGCCGATCCGCTTGGCCCGCTCAGCATTCCGCCCGCCTATCTGCCGAGGCTTCTGCCCTGGCTGATCCGCTTCTGGCGCGCCGGTGCGCCGGGGAAATACGAGGCGAGCCTTGCCGCTCAGGCGGGCATGATGAAGCTCGCCGAGGCGGAGTGGATGGGCTTGCTCGATCGCTCCGGTACGCGGTCGATGCTGCGCGAGGATGGCTCGCTCGAGCTCTATGAAAGCGAAGCCGAGTTCCAGGCCGGGCTGCCCGGCTGGGCGGCGCGTGAGCGTTTCGGCATCGGTTTCCGCCATGTCGAGGGCGAGGAGCTGGCCGCCTTGCAGCCGGGGCTGTCGCCGCGCTTCATCAAAGGCACGTTCGTGCCGGGATGGAAGACGGTCGCCGACCCGAAACTGCTGGGCAAGGCGGTGTGGGCCTACGCACAAAGCAAGGGTGCCCGCTTTGAGATGGCCCGGATCGGCCAAGTCGCGGCGGATCAGGATGGTGCGACGCTGACATTGGCAGACGGCACGACCAGACAGGCGCGACACCTCGTCGTCGCAGCAGGCGCATGGTCGCATCTGCTGGCGAAGCAACTCGGCGATCGCATTCCGCTGGAGACCGAGCGCGGCTACAACACCACGTTGCCGACGAGTGCCTTCGACGTGAAGCGGATGCTGATCTTCTCCGGCCATGGCTTCGTCGTCACGCCGCTCGCAACGGGCCTGCGCGTCGGCGGCGCCGTCGAGCTCGGCGGCATCGAGCGGCCGCCCAATTATGCCAGGTCAAAGGCGCTGCTGCAGAAGGCGCAGAAATTCCTGCCGGGGCTCGATCCCTCGGGCGGGCGCGAATGGATGGGGTTCCGTCCCTCGCTGCCGGATTCAGTGCCCGTCATCGGCGGCGCGCCGGGAAAGCGGTCGGTGGTCTATGCCTTCGGCCATGGCCATCTCGGCCTGACCCAGGCGGCGGCCACCGGACGGTTGATCAGGGATCTTGTCCTGGGGCAGACTCCGCCGATCGATCTGGCCCCCTTCAGTCCGCAACGATTTTGATTTTTTCGTGTTTTTGATTTTCGAGGAGCGTCATGGCCAAGAAATCCTTCTTCTGCATAGACGGCCACACCTGCGGCAATCCGGTGCGGCTGGTCGCTGGGGGCGGCCCGCTGCTGCAGGGCGCGACGATGATGGAGCGGCGTGCGCATTTTCTGGCCGAGTATGACTGGATCCGCACCGGCCTGATGTTCGAGCCGCGCGGCCACGACGTGATGTCCGGTTCGATCCTCTATCCGCCGACGCGCGAGGATTGCGACATCGCCATCCTGTTCATCGAAACCTCCGGCTGCCTGCCGATGTGCGGCCATGGCACGATCGGCACGGTGACGATGGCGATCGAGCACGGTCTGATCAAGCCGAAGACGCCGGGCGTGCTTCGGCTCGACACGCCGGCCGGACTTGTCATCGCTGAATACAAGCAGGTCGGCGACTATGTCGAGGAGGTGCGCATCACCAATGTGCCGTCCTTCCTCCATGCCGAGGGGCTGACGGTCGAATGCCCCGGGCTCGGCGAAATCACCGTCGATGTCGCCTATGGCGGCAACTTCTACGCCATCGTCGAGCCACAGAAGAACTATCGCGACATGGCCGATTATTCGGCGGGCGACTTCATCGCCTGGAGCCCGGTGGTGCGCCAGCGGCTCAACGAGAAATATTCCTTCGTCCATCCCGAGAACCCGGGCATCAACCGGCTGTCGCACATGCTGTGGACCGGTGCGCCGACGGTGGATGGCGCGGATGCCCGCAATGCCGTGTTCTACGGCGACAAGGCGATCGACCGCTCGCCCTGCGGCACCGGCACCTCGGCGCGCATGGCGCAGCTTCATGCCAAGGGCAAACTCAAGGCCGGCGACAGCTTCGTCCATGAATCGATCATCGGTTCGCTGTTCAAGGGCAAGGTCGAAAAGGATGTCACCGTCGCCGGCAAGCCGGCCATCATTCCCTCTATCGGCGGCTGGGCGCGGATGACCGGGCTGAACACCATCTTCATCGACGACCGCGACCCGTTCGCGCACGGATTTGTTGTCAAGTGATGGGAATCCTGACCTTGCGGAAAGCGACGGCTTGAAAAACGGATCGTGCCAAAAACGCAACGATTCCTTTCATCACCTAATTTTGACGGCGATTTCTTCGAAACGGAGCGCATGATGCGGTCGAATCGTCAAAGACATTGCGTTATGCCAATGGTAGGGTCCGCGATAGTCCAGGGGCCGGATGATGGAAAACGGGCAATCGGACAGCGTGCTTCGAAAACACGCATGACGATTGAAAAATGACGTTGCAATCCGGGCTCGAAACTTTACGACTAGGGGAAATACGAAAAGGAATGCGTCTGCATGGGCGACATTCCAGGGGAGCCATGTACACATGCAGTACTTTGTCCAGCAGCTTATCAACGGGCTGACGCTGGGATCGATCTATGGGCTGATCGCGATCGGCTACACGATGGTCTACGGCATCATCGGCATGATCAATTTCGCCCATGGCGACATCTTCATGGTGGGTGCCTTCACGGCTCTGATCGTCTTCCTCGCCCTTGGCGCGCTGTTCTATTCCGTGCCGGTTGTGCTGGCGCTGCTGATCATGATGATCGTGGCGATGCTGCTCACCAGCCTCTACAACTGGACAATCGAAAAAGTCGCCTACCGGCCGCTGCGCGGTTCGTTCCGACTGGCCCCGCTGATCACTGCCATCGGCATGTCGATCGCGCTGTCGAACTTCGTCCAGGTGACGCAGGGTCCCCGCAACAAGCCGATCCCGCCGATGGTCAGCCAGGTTTACAACATCAACGGCATCAGCGTGTCGCTGAAGCAGATCATCATCGTCGTCGTCACGGCGCTGCTGCTGGCGCTGTTCTGGTATCTGGTCAACAAGACCTCGCTCGGGCGAGCGCAACGGGCCTGTGAGCAGGACCGCAAGATGGCGGCGCTGCTCGGCATCGATGTCGACCGCACGATCTCGATCACCTTCATCATGGGTGCGGCCCTTGCCGCGGTCGCCGGCACTTTGTTCCTGATGTATTACGGCGTCATTGCCTTCTCGGATGGCTTCACGCCGGGCGTGAAGGCCTTCACGGCGGCGGTGCTGGGCGGCATTGGTTCGTTGCCGGGCGCGGTGGTTGGCGGGCTGATGATCGGCTTCATCGAGAGCATGTGGTCGGCATATTTCTCGATCGACTACAAGGACGTCGCGGCGTTCTCGATCCTGGCCATCGTGCTGATCTTCCTGCCTTCCGGCATATTGGGCCGGCCAGAAGTCGAAAAGGTCTGAGACCATGGCCGTCACCGTATCTCCGGAGCGCGACACCGTCGCCACGCCTATGCAGCGCGCGTTGCGCGAGTCACTTTATGCCGCTGCCATATCGTTCGGCCTGTTCGTGCTGTTCATCGGCCTGAAGACCGGCCAGAACATTTCCAATGAACTGGTCCTGACGACGCGCTGGGGCCTGCTTGCCGCCGTGGTGATCGCCACGGCCATCGGGCGCTTCCTCTATGTCGCTTATGGCCAGCCTTTCCTGGCCAACCAGAAGATCACCGACGTCGCCACCGGTCTGCTGCCGGCCAGCGTGGCGTCACGCTTCTTCCAATTGCCGGCCTTCATCGTGGCCTTGGTCGCGGCGGTGGTGTTGTTTGCGGTCAACAGTTCTCTCGTCGGATGGGTGGGAGCGGAGCCGGCGGGCTATGTGCAATTCCTGCGCGCCCTGGCGGTCATCTATGTGCTGGCCTGCGTGATCTATTATTTCCGGGGCTTCATCCATGCCAACTTCACCAAACTCGGCATTGCCGCGCTGATCCTCTATCCGATCCTGGTGGTGGCGATCCTGTCGCTGATGTCCTGGTCGTTCGTCGGCGGGCTGCAAGGCTCGCTGAAATGGGTCGACAATTTCGGCATCCAGATCCTGATCTATGTGATGCTGGCCTGGGGCCTGAACATCGTCGTCGGCCTCGCCGGCCTGCTCGACCTCGGTTATGTCGCCTTTTACGCGGTCGGCGCCTATGCCTATGCGCTGCTCGGCACGCAGTACGGCCTGTCGTTCTGGATCCTTTTGCCGGCCGCCGGCGCCATGGCCGCCTTCTGGGGCGTGCTGCTCGGCTTCCCGGTGCTGCGCCTGCGCGGCGACTATCTGGCGATCGTCACCTTGGCTTTCGGTGAGATCATCCGCCTGGTGCTGATCAACTGGCGCGAGGTGACCAACGGTTCGGCCGGTATTTCCGGCATCCCGAAGGTCACCTTTTTCGGCCTGATGACCTTCAACGTGTCGGACCCCAATTACATCGCCAAGGTGCTGCATCTGGCGACATCGAGCGCTTACTACAAGATCTTCCTCTATTACCTGATCCTGGCGCTGGCGCTGCTGACAGCCTTCGTCACCATCCGGCTGCGGCGCATGCCGGTCGGCCGTGCGTGGGAAGCGTTGCGGGAGGACGAGATCGCCTGCCGCTCGCTCGGTATCAACACCACCACCACGAAGCTCACAGCCTTCGCCACGGGTGCGATGTTCGGCGGCTTCGCCGGCGCGTTCTTCGCCGCACGGCAGGGCTTCGTCAGCCCGGAATCCTTCGTCTTCCTGGAATCGGCCATCATCCTGGCCATCGTCGTTCTCGGCGGCATGGGTTCGCTGGTCGGCATCGCGGTCGCCGCAATGGTGATGATCGGCGGCACCGAGGCATTGCGCGAACTCGACTTCCTCAAGCAGGTCTTCGGGCCGGACTTCACACCGGAACTCTACCGCATGCTTCTGTTCGGCATGGCCATGGTCATCGTCATGCTGTGGAAGCCGCGCGGCTTCGTCGGCAGTCGTGAACCAACCGCCTTCCTCAAGGAGCGAAAGGCTGTCTCAAGCTCCTTCACCAAGGAAGGACACGGCTGATGAATGCGAACCCTGTTCAGAAGGCCAATTCCGGCGTGAACGACGCTATCCTGCAGGTCGATCATCTGTCGATGAAGTTCGGTGGCCTTGTGGCCATCGGCGATCTGTCTTTCGCCGCCAAGCGCGGCGAGATCACCGCGCTGATCGGCCCTAACGGCGCCGGCAAAACCACGGTGTTCAACTGCATCACCGGCTTTTACAAGCCGTCGGAAGGCATGATCACGCTCAACCGGAACGATGGTTCGACCTTCCTGCTCGAGCGGCTGCCCAACCATGAGATCCCGGCGCGCGCCAAGGTGGCGCGCACCTTCCAGAACATCCGCCTGTTCTCCGGCATGACCCTGCTGGAGAACCTGCTGGTCGCCCAGCACAACAAACTGATGAAGGCATCGGGCTACACGGTCCTCGGCCTGTTCGGCTTCAGCGGCTATCGCAAGGCTTCGGCCGAATCGGTGGAACTCGCCAAGCATTGGCTGGAAAAGGCCGATCTTGTCGACCGTGCCGACGACCCGGCCGGCGACCTGCCCTATGGCGCGCAGCGCCGCCTCGAGATCGCTCGCGCCATGTGCACGGGACCCGAGCTTCTGTGCCTCGACGAACCGGCGGCCGGCCTCAATCCGAAGGAATCGGCGGCGCTGAACGAGCTGCTGATCGACATCAAGAACACATCCGGTACCTCGATCCTGTTGATCGAGCACGACATGTCGGTGGTCATGCAGATCTCCGACCATGTCGTGGTGCTGGAGTACGGCCGCAAGATCTCCGACGGCAGTCCGCAGTCGGTGCGCACCGATCCGCGCGTCATCGCCGCCTATCTCGGCGTCGACGACGAGGAAGTCGAAGCGGTCCTTACCGAAGTCGGCGACGAAGATGTCATCGAACAGCTCGATACAGGGCCGGATGCCGCGCATGGTCCGGGGACATCGTCGTCCTATCTCGCCGGGCCGGTGACCGACACGGTGGGCCACAGTTCAGGTGAGCGGGTTACGGTCGCCAAGGGCGCATCAAAGGCGGGTCAAGTCGACGCAAGAGCCAATGCCGCGCCCAGAAAGCCGTCCGAGCGGGTGAAGGCCAAGCCGGCCGCGAAACCTCCCACAGCCAAGCCGCGCGGAGGGCGTAAATGATGGCCGCGACAACGCTGCTCGATATCAAGGGCGTGCAGACCTATTACGGCAACATCCGGGCGCTGAACGGCGTCGATGTCACTGTGAAGGAAGGTGAGATCGTGGCGCTGATCGGTGCCAACGGCGCCGGCAAGTCGACGCTGATGATGACTATTTTCGGCGCGCCGCGCGCTCGCGCCGGCACCATCACCTTTGCTGGCACCGACATCACCCAGATGCCGACGCACGAGATCGCGCGCATGCGCATTGCCCAGTCGCCCGAGGGCCGGCGGATATTTCCGCGCATGACGGTGATGGAAAACCTGCAGATGGGCGCCAGCCTCGACAACCTCAAGCACTATGACGAGGACGTCGAGAAGGTGTTCACGCTGTTCCCGCGGTTGAAAGAGCGCATCACCCAGCGCGGCGGCACGCTGTCGGGCGGTGAGCAGCAGATGCTGTCGATCGGACGCGCGCTGATGGCACGGCCGAAGCTGCTTTTGCTCGACGAGCCGTCGCTGGGTCTCGCGCCGCTGATCGTCAAGCAGATATTCGACGCCATCCGCGAACTGAACCGCACCCAGGGGCTGACCGTGTTCCTGGTCGAGCAGAACGCCTTCGGCGCGCTCAAGCTCGCCACGCGCGGCTACGTCATGGTCAATGGCAATGTGACGATGAGCGGCACCGGCAAGGAGCTGCTCGCCAATCCGGAAGTGCGCGCCGCCTATCTCGAAGGCGGGCACCACTGAGTTCGGAGCGGAATGCGTGCATCCGCCATTCTGCTCCAGATTGTTTGTTTGTCGCATGATCTTGTCCGGAAAGTCCGCAACTTTTCGGGGTCATGCTAAGGAGACTTCACCATGCAGGGCATTCTTTATGAGGAACCCTCGATCTGGCAGTTCTTCTTCGTCACCTGTCTGCTCGGCGGCTGGGCGGCGTGGATGACGGGCAAGGCCAGTGCTCAGACGTGGCGCAGCTTCATCCAGCTGTTCGCCTATATGCTGGGCCTCGGCATCGCGATCCGCTTCATCCATCACGCGCTGTTCGGCGGCACCATGTTCTCGCTGCACTATTATGTCGTCGACACCATCGTGCTGATGATCCTCGGCTTCGTCGGCTATCAATACACGCGCACCAACCAGATGGTGACACAGTATAATTGGCTCTACGAAAGAGCTTCAATCTTGAGCTGGAAACCGAAAGGTTGACGTTCATTAACGCCGCCTCGGAATTGAATCGGCGTGACAAGTGCCTGAAAATCGGCAAACTATGCTTTCTGCGATAAGGGTGGGCATCGCATGAAAGCTTCATCCACGCCCACTCCGTAAATGGGAGCGTTTAAATGAAAAAGTCACTTTTGTCCGCCGTAGCCCTGACCGCGCTTGTCGCGTTCGGCGGCAACGCGTGGGCCGATGTAATGTTCGGCGTTGCCGGCCCGATCACCGGTCCGAATGCCGCCTTCGGCGCACAGCTTCAGAAGGGTGCGGAAGCGGCTGTCGCCGACATCAATGCCAAGGGCGGCATCAACGGCGAGCAGATCAAGCTCGAAGTCGGCGACGATGTCTCCGATCCGAAGCAGGGCATCTCGGTTGCCAACAAGTTCGTCGGCGACGGCGTCAAGTTCGTGGTCGGCCACTTCAACTCGGGCGTCTCGATCCCGGCGTCGGAAGTCTATGCGGAAAACAACATCGTCGAGATCACCCCGGCTGCCACCAACCCGCAGCTCACCGAGCGCGGCTTGTGGAACGTGTTCCGCACCTGCGGGCGCGATGACCAGCAGGGTAGCATCGCCGGCGCTTATCTCGCCGCAAACTTCAAGGACGCCAAGATCGCCGTCGTGCACGACAAGACCACCTACGGCCAGGGCCTTGCCGACGAAACCAAGAAGGCGATGAACGCCGCCGGCGTGACGGAAGTCATGTACGAAGGCATCAATGTCGGCGACAAGGACTTCTCGGCGCTGATCGCCAAGATGAAGGAAGCCGGCGTTTCCATCATCTATTGGGGCGGCCTGCATACCGAAGCCGGCCTGATCATCCGCCAGGCGGCCGACCAGGGCCTCAAGGCGACGCTGATTTCCGGCGACGGCATCGTGTCGAACGAGCTGGCTTCGATCGCGGGCGACGCGGTTGCGGGGACGCTCAACACGTTCGGCCCGGATCCGCGCCTGATCCCTGCCAACAAGGAACTCGTCGAGAAGTTCCGTGCGCAGGGTTTCGAGCCGGAAGCCTATACGCTCTACGCCTACGCTGCCGTGCAGGCGCTTGCCGAAGCAGCGACCGTTGCCAAGTCGAACGACCCGCAGGCAGTTGCCAAGGCGCTGCATGAAAACGGCCCGTTCAAGACCGTGCTCGGCGACCTGTCCTATGACGCCAAGGGCGACCCGACGCTGCCCGGCTACGTCATGTACGAATGGAAGAAGGGCGACGACGGCAAGTACACCTACATCCAGAAGATGTAAGCGTCAGTCTCCAGACCGTTTACGGATGCCCGGCGCCTCGCGCCGGGCATTTTCTTTTCCCATCACGTTCAGGGGGCGGCCGACAGAGCCGGGTCCTTAGCCGGTGAATGATCGTGCGCTAACTGCAAAGCCGGCGCTTTTCTTGCTGTTCGGATGAATGCGAAGGGCTTCTGGCGCAATGATTCCATTTCAATCGGTTTAAACGCACGTCAATTTTGTTTGCACTGCAGCATTTTCACGCTAATCATTGCGCCGATTTCTCTTCCTTCCGTTGCTGGAGCCCAGTCCTTGGCCATCACGAAGATCCTCGTCGCCAACCGGTCCGAAATCGCCATTCGCGTTTTTCGCGCGGCCAACGAACTCGGCCTCAAAACCGTGGCGATCTGGGCCGAGGAAGACAAATACTCCCTGCATCGCTTCAAGGCCGACGAGAGCTACCAGGTCGGACGCGGGCCGCATCTGACCCGGGACATGGGGCCGATCGAAAGCTATCTGTCGATCGAGGAGGTGATCCGCGTCGCCAGGCTGTCGGGTGCCGATGCTATTCATCCCGGCTACGGATTGTTGTCGGAAAGTCCCGAATTCGCCGACGCCTGTGCCGAAGCCGGCATTACCTTCATCGGGCCGAAGCCGGACACAATGCGGCGGCTCGGCAACAAGGTCGCGGCGCGCAATCTCGCCATCGAGGTCGGGGTGCCGGTGATCCCCGCCACCGATCCGTTGCCGGATGACATGGAGGCGGTCAAGAAACTGGCCAAGGGAATCGGCTATCCGGTGATGCTGAAGGCGTCATGGGGCGGCGGCGGCCGCGGCATGCGCGCCATCCGCGCCGAAGCCGACCTTGCCCGTGAAGTCACCGAGGGCAAGCGCGAGGCGAAAGCCGCCTTCGGCAAGGACGAGGTCTATCTTGAAAAGCTGATCGAACGCGCCCGCCATGTCGAGGTGCAGGTGCTGGGCGACACCCACGGCAATGCGGTGCACCTGTTCGAGCGCGACTGTTCGATCCAGCGCCGCAACCAGAAGGTCGTCGAGCGAGCGCCGGCGCCCTATCTCGAAATGTCGCAGCGCGAGGAGCTTTGCGGCCATGCGCTGAAGATCGCCCGCGAGACCAGTTACATCGGCGCCGGCACGGTCGAGTTCCTGCAGGATGCCGACACCGGCAAATTCTATTTCATCGAGGTCAATCCGCGCATCCAGGTCGAGCACACCGTCACCGAGCAGGTCACCGGCATCGACATCGTCAAGGCGCAGATCCACATCCTCGACGGCTTTGCCATCGGCACACCGGAATCAGGCGTGCCGGCGCAGAAGGACATAAGGCTGAACGGCCACGCGCTGCAGTGCCGCATCACCACGGAAGATCCCGAACACAATTTCATCCCCGATTACGGCCGCATCACCGCCTATCGCGGCGCAACAGGCTTCGGCATCCGCCTCGATGGCGGCACCGCCTATTCGGGCGCTGTCATCACCCGCTTCTACGATCCGCTGCTGGAGAAGGTGACGGCGTGGGCGCCGACGCCGGCCGAGACCATCGCCCGCATGAACCGGGCGCTGCGCGAGTTCCGCATCCGCGGCGTCGCCACCAACCTGACCTTCCTCGAAGCGATCATCAACCATCCGAGCTTCGCCGACAATTCCTACACGACCAAGTTCATCGACACGACGCCGGAACTGTTCCAGCAGGTCAAGCGCCAGGACCGCGCCACCAAGCTCATCAACTATCTCGCCGACGTCAGCGTCAACGGCCATCCCGAGACGCGCGGCCGGCCGCAGCCGAAGGCCGATGCGGCCGCACCCGTGGTGCCTTACCTCAACGGCAATGTGCCCGGCGGCAGCAAGCAGAAGCTGGATGTGCTCGGGCCGGAGAAGTTCGCCGCCTGGATGCGCGATCAGAGGCAAGTGCTGGTCACCGACACGACGATGCGCGATGGCCACCAGTCGTTGCTCGCCACCCGTGTGCGAACGCATGACATTGCCGGCATCGCCGGTACCTATGCGCGTGCCTTGCCGCAGCTTCTATCGCTGGAATGCTGGGGTGGCGCCACCTTCGACGTCGCCATGCGCTTCCTCACCGAGGATCCGTGGGAGCGGCTGTCGCTGGTGCGCGAGGCGGCGCCCAATCTGCTGTTGCAGATGCTGCTGCGCGGCGCCAATGGCGTCGGCTACACCAACTATCCCGACAATGTCGTGCAGCATTTCGTCAAGCAGGCAGCAAGCGGTGGCATCGACCTGTTCCGGGTCTTCGATTGCCTGAACTGGGTTGACAACATGCGCGTCGCCATGGATGCGGTCGGCGCCGAGGGCAAGCTGATCGAAGCGGCGATCTGCTATACCGGCGACATCCTCGATCCGGCGCGGGCGAAATACGACCTCAAATACTATGTCGGCCTGGCCAAGGAATTGCAGGCGGCCGGCGCCCACATCATCGCCGTCAAGGACATGGCCGGACTGTTGAAGCCGGCGGCGGCACGCGTGCTGTTCAAGGAGCTGCGCGAGGCGACCGACCTGCCGATCCATTTCCACACCCACGACACGTCGGGCCTGTCGGCGGCGACGGTGCTGGCGGCGGTGGAAAGCGGCGTCGACGCCATAGACGCGGCGATGGATGCTTTCTCCGGCAACACCTCGCAGCCATGCCTTGGCTCGCTCGTCGAGGCGCTGAAGGGCACAGAACGCGACCCCGGTCTCGACCCGCAATGGATCAGGAAGATCTCGTTCTACTGGGAAGCGGTGCGCAACCAGTACGCCGCCTTCGAAAGCGACCTCAAGGGGCCGGCTTCGGAAGTCTATCTGCACGAGATGCCGGGCGGGCAGTTCACCAATCTGAAGGAACAGGCGCGCTCGCTCGGACTGGAGACGCGCTGGCACGAGGTGGCGCAGACCTATCACGACGTCAATCTGATGTTCGGCGACATCGTCAAGGTGACGCCGTCCTCCAAGGTCGTCGGCGACATGGCATTGATGATGGTCAGTCAGGACCTGACCGTTGCCGATGTCGAAAACCCGGACAAGGATATCGCCTTTCCGGACTCGGTCGTCTCGATGCTGCGCGGCGATCTTGGCCAGTCGCCAGGCGGGTGGCCGACGGCGCTGCAGAGGAAGGCGCTGAAGGGCGACAAGCCGATCACGGTGCGGCCCGGTTCGCTGCTCAAGCCAGCCGACCTCAAGGCCAACCGCAAGGAAATCGAGGAAAAGCTCGAGCGCAAGCTGTCGGAGTTCGAATTCGCCTCGTGGCTGATGTATCCGAAGGTGTTCACGGATTTCGCCGGCGCGCAGGAAACCTATGGGCCGGTCAGCGTCCTGCCGACGCCGACCTATTTCTACGGCATGAAGCCGGAAGACGAGATCTTCGTCGACATCGAGAAGGGCAAGACGCTGGTGGTGCGCTGCCTGGCCATCGGCGATGTCGACGAGAAGGGCATGGTCACCGTGTTCTTCGAGCTCAACGGCCAGCCGCGTCGTGTCAAGGTGCCCGACCGGGCGCATGGCGCGTCCGCCGCCAAGGCCCGCCGCAAGGCCGAACCCGGCAACGAGGCGCATGTCGGCGCACCGATGCCGGGCGTCGTCTCGGCGCTTTCGGTGGCTGCCGGCCAGGCTGTGAAGGCCGGTGACGTGCTGCTTTCCATCGAAGCGATGAAGATGGAGACGGCGCTGCATGCCGAGCGCGACGGCACGGTCGCCGAGGTGCTGGTCAAGGCAGGCGACCAGATCGATGCCAAGGATCTGCTGATCGCTTTCAATTAGAGTTCGCAAAACGGACTGGTTGTCGGCTTCTGGCGGCAGCCCGCGCGGCTTGGTCGATAACGGCTTGACCCGCCGCCGCCGGTCGGGCATCGAACCGGCTCAAATTTTGCCGCAGTCGTCCGCGAGTCGCGGAGCCGATGCTTTTGGAGAAAAATATGGCCGACGATATCACCGATACCAGCCAGACTGTTGCCGCCGGCCAGCTGCGTGCCTTCATCGAGCGCATAGAGCGGCTCGAGGAAGAGAAGAAAACCATTTCCGACGATATCAAGGAAGTGTTCGCCGAGGCCAAGGGCACCGGCTTCGACACCAAGGCGATGCGCACGATCATCCGGCTGCGCAAGAAGGACCAGGCCGAGCGTCAGGAAGAGGAAACCATCCTCGATCTGTACAAGGCCGCACTCGGCATGGTGTAAGACTAGCCGGCCCCGGCACCGACGCGGTTGCCGGAGATACGGTTTGAGCCATGAGCGAATTCGACTTCGGCGCCCGCCGCGCCTCTGAATTCCGCCAGCGCGGCTTCTGGACGCTGTTCGCCGAGCGGCATCCGGAAGAAACGGCTTCGATGGCGAGGCGCGGACCCTGGTTCTGGCAGCGCGGGCTGCCCGACTTCGCCTTGGTCCTTTCCATGTATGTCGCGCCGGCGCAGAGTCAGGTCGGCGTCTTCTTCGGCCGCAACGAGAAGTTCGGCGCCACGCAGGCGTGGTCGCGGCTGAAGCCGTTCCAGCCTGATATCGAGGCCAGGCTGAAGCTCAGGCCGGAACAGAGTTGCGAGGATCTCGGCATCAATTCGATGTGGCGGGTGAACTGCTATGCCGAGGATAACTGGCCAGCCATGGCCGACTGGCTGGTGACCGAATGTTCGCGCTTCGAGCGTGCCGTAACCGAAGTCCTGGGGCAGGGATAGACATCCGGTGTTGCCAGAAGGTATCGGCTCCTTTTTCCGCTCACGCTGGCAAGGCCAGGTGCCGCTCGACCGGCTGTTCTGGCGCGACCTTGTCCTCGTCGGCACCGCGGTCAGCATCGCCGCATCGGTGCTGGCGCTCGTTCTGCTCGGATTGAAGTTGCCGCTCGGGCTTGTGCTGGCAGTGCATTTCGCGTCGGTGCCCTACAGCCTGTTCCTGACCTTGGCGGTGTGGCGGACCACCGAAAAGATACCCGGTGCCAAGGCCTGGATGATGACGCTGGGCGCTACGCTGTGGCTGGTGGCGATGATCGTGGTCTGATCGTCTGCCCAGAGGGGGGCAACGGATACTTAAACGAAAAGGGCGACAGATGCCGCCCTTTCATAGTGTCGAACCCGGATGGCTCAGGCCGAAGGCTCGAATTTCAGCGCCACGCCGTTGATGCAATAGCGCAGGCCGGTCGGCGGCGGGCCGTCCTCGAAGACATGGCCGAGATGGCTGCCGCAGCGGGCGCAATGGCATTCCGTGCGAACCATGCCGTAGCTGCGGTCCATGGTGTTTTCGACCGAGCCCGGCACCGGGTCGTTGAAGCTCGGCCAGCCGGTGCCGCTCTCGAACTTCAGCTTGGATTCGAACAAGGGCTGGTCGCAGCCGGCGCAGGAAAAGGTGCCGGCGCGCTTCTCGTAGAGCAAAGCGCAGCTTCCCGGCCGCTCGGTGCCGTGACCGCGCATGACGGCATACTGCTCCGACGTCAGCCGGGCGCGCCATTCGGCGTCGGTGCGGGTTACAGGGTAGGTGTGGGTGTCCATGTGATCTCCTCAGCCTTGCCGGCTCGTTGTTGATTGCAACCGGATATTCGCGTCAAGATAGGCATTTGTTACACGACTGCCCAGTGTCTGACGTTCCAAGGTTGAATTCCCCCTTCTTCAGGCGTCTGCGCCGCCCCTCACCTGCCTGCCGGCATCCTCTCCCCGTAAACGGGGCGAGGGGCCCTGTCGTCCGCGATTTCGCCAATTGTCAGCGTTGCAAGAAAGGCGCCGGCGTTGCGGCCAGGCCCTCTCGCCCCGTTTACGGGGAGAGATGTCCGGCAGGACAGTGAGGGGCGGCGCTAACTTTCACGATTGATGGTCTCTGAGGTGATGGTTCCGCACCTCTGACAACTAATGCTTCCTTGAAAGCTGCTTGGTCGCGCCTTCGAGCCCGGCCAGCGTCAGCGGGAACATGCGGCCGCCGAAGATGTCGCGGATCATCGCAATCGAATGGGTGTAGCCCCAGTTCTTGGGGTCTTCGGGGTTCAGCCATACCGCGTTCGGCCATTGCTGCAGCAGGCGGCCGAGCCAGACGCTGCCTGCCTCCGGATTCCAGTGCTCGACCGAACCGCCGGGGTGAGCGATCTCGTAAGGGCTCATCGAGGCGTCGCCGACGACGATCACCTTGTAGTCCGGACCGTATTTGTGAAGCAGGTCGAAGGTCGAAATCACCTCGGCATGCCTGCGGCGATTGTCCTTCCACACGCCCTCATAGAGGCAGTTGTGGAAATAAAAATATTCGAGCTGGCGGAATTCGGCGCGGGCGGCCGAGAACAGCTCCTCGACGCTCTTGATGTGGTCGTCCATCGAGCCGCCGACATCGAAGAACATCAAAAGCTTCACCGCGTTGCGCCGTTCGGGCCGCGTCTGCACGTCGAGATAGCCATGTTCGGCGGTGGCGTGGATAGTGCCGGGCAGGTCGAATTCCTCCTCGGCGCCTTCGCGCACCCAGCGACGCAAGCGCTTCAGCGCGATCTTGATGTTGCGGGTGCCGAGTTCGACGGCATCGTCGAAATTCCTGAACTCACGTCTGTCCCACACCTTCACCGCGCGGCGGTTGCGGCTTTCATGCTGGCCGATACGCACACCTTCGGGATTGTAGCCATAGGCGCCGAAAGGCGAGGTGCCGCCGGTGCCGATCCATTTCGAGCCGCCCTGGTGGCGGCCTTTTTGCTCCTGCAGCCGCTGCTTCAAGGTTTCCATCAGTTTCTCGAAACCGCCCAGCGCCTCGACCAGTTTTTTCTCTTCGTCGCTCAGGTGCTTTTCGGCGAGGCGGCGCAACCATTCCTCAGGGATATTGGCGACATCGACGGCATCCGGCCCGCCCAGTGCTTCGATGCCCTTGAAGACATGGGCAAACACCTGGTCGAAGCGGTTGATGTGGCGCTCGTCCTTCACCAACGCCGCACGGGCGAGGTAATAAAAGCCTTCGACGTCGTAGTCGACCAGCCCGGCTTCCAGCCCCTCCAGCAGCGACAGATATTCCCTGAGCGAAACGGGAACACGCGCGGCCTTCAGTTCGAGGAAGAAGGGGATGAACATTGTCTATCTACAGCAGATCATACTCGATGAAGCCGGTGCGGCGCGCGACATGGTCGTAGAGTTTGCGCGCGGTGGTGTTGGTCTCGTGCGTCATCCAGTAGACGTTCTTGACGCCAACTTTTTCGGCTTCCTCTTTCACCGCCTCGATCAGCGCAGCGCCGATGCCCTTGCCGCGCACGTCAGGGTCGGCGAACAGGTCCTGCAGATAGCAGTTGTTTTTTTCCGACCAGCCGGAGCGGTGGTAGAGATAGTGGGTGAGCCCAACCGCCTTGCCGTCCAGCGTGGCGATGAAGCCTTCCGGCTCGAACTCACCCTCGGTGAACAGCCGCTTCCAGGTGATGGCGTAGACCTCTTCCGGCAGCTTCGTCTCATAGAAGGTGAGGTAGTCGGTCCACAGCCGCCGCCAATCGGCGTGGTCGGACTGCGCGAGCGGGCGGACGATAATCTCAGACATGTCATCTCCTCTGAAGGTTTGGCCGAGGCTGCCTGCCTGTTCGGCTGCGGGCAACGGTCCACAGGAGGGAAAGCGCTGCTGCTGACCTATTGCTGCCTTCGTGCCATGAACGCCAGCCGCTCGAACAAATGCACGTCCTGCTCGTTCTTCAGCAATGCGCCATGCAACTTGGGCAGGGCGTTCTTCGGATCGGCGCGCAGATCTTCCGGCGCGATGTCGTCGGCGACCAACAGCCTTATCCAGTCGAGCGCTTCGGAGGTCGACGGCTTCTTCTTCAAGCCGGGCACGTCGCGGATTTCGTAGAACTGGGTCAGCGCCGCTCGCACCAGGTTCTGCTTGATGCCGGGATAGTGGACATCGACGATTCGGTGCAGCGTGTCGACGTCGGGAAAGCGGATGTAGTGGAAGAAGCAGCGGCGCAGGAACGCGTCCGGCAACTCCTTCTCGTTGTTGGAGGTGATGATGACGATCGGCCTGACGGCGGCGCGGATGGTTTCGCCGGTCTCGTAGACGAAGAACTCCATCCGATCGAGTTCCTGCAGGAGGTCGTTGGGGAATTCGATGTCGGCCTTGTCGATCTCGTCGATCAAAAGCACGATCTTCCTGCCGGCGGCGAACGCCTCCCAGAGCTTGCCGCGTTTGATGTAGTTCCTGATGTCGTTGAAGCGCTCGTCGCCAAGCTGGCTGTCGCGCAGCCGCGAGACGGCATCATATTCGTACAGGCCCTGCTGCGCCCGCGTCGTCGACTTGACGTGCCATTCGATGAGGTCGACGCCGAGTGCAGCAGCCACCTGGCGGGCGAGTTCCGTCTTGCCAGTGCCTGGCTCGCCCTTGACCAGCAAGGGCCGCTCCAGCGCGATCGCCGCGTTGACGGCCACCATCAGATCCTTGTCGGCGACATAGGCCGCCGTGCCTTCGAAACGCATTCTTGCTCCTCGGTTGGTCATGGCAACCGTAAGGACGCGGCTCACCCTGTGCAAGGGTGCGCCGGCCGCGGCGAATGGGCTTGAACCCTGATGGAAACATATGCCCGTCTCACTGGCGCTTAGCCGGCCGGCAGCCTATATTGGGTGGGACGGTCTGTGCTTCCCGGCAGGAGAACATTTTCCCCGGGGCCTTAACGATCCTTAGGGAGCTGTCCCTGGGAAGACCCGTGGGTTTTCTCACACGGCGCCCACCTACTTTGTAGGTTCCCGGGATCGCTCTCTCCACCGGTTGTGTGGATCGTCACTTACTGCCACGCGTCCCGCATTTCGGTGGATGATTGCGGTGGAAAACGTCGCTCCCAAAACTCCATCCAGATCTGACCTTTTCTACCCTGGCTGAATGACCTCTCTCAAAGACCTGAAAAAGCAGCTTCGCCGTGAGGCCCTCGGACGCCGCAACGCGCTCGATGAGTTCTGGCGGGTGGAGGTCGCGCTTGAAATGGCGGAGACGGCGCGCGATCATCTCCACGTCGAGCCGGGCCAGATCGTTTCCGGCTTTTGGCCGATGCGTTCGGAAGTCGACGTTCGGCCGCTGATGTTTGCCTTGCGCGAAAAGGGCGCACGGCTTTGCCTGCCGGCCATTCTCGACAAGACCACGATCGTCTTTCGCGAACTGGTGCGCGGCGCGCCGATGGTCGAGATGGGTTTCGGCACGGTCGGCCCCCACGAGGAAGCCGAGGTGCTCGACCCCTCGGTGATGCTGGTGCCGCTCGCCGCTTTCGATGCGCGCGGCCATCGCATCGGCTACGGTGCCGGCTATTACGACCGCGCCATCGCCAAGCTGATCGACAGGGGCCGGCCGCCGCGGCTGGTCGGCATCGCCTTCGACTGCCAGGAGGTGGCAATGGTGCCGGATGAGGAACATGACGTCGTCATTGCGGAAATACTCACCGAGAGCGGGTTGCGCCGCTTCGCGCCAAAATTGTAGATAAGTACAAGGGACGCATGATCTTCACTGGCGTCATGCAGCTTTCGCTGACCTTCGGTGCGGGATCATATGAGACTTCTCTTCCTCGGTGACATGGTTGGAAAGACAGGACGCACGGCGGTGTGGGAACAGCTGCCCGGACTGATCTCCGACTTCAAACTCGATTTCGTCATCGTCAACGGCGAGAACGCCGCCGGCGGCTTCGGCATCACCGAAGAGATCTTTCGCGAGACGATCGCGGCCGGTGCCGATGTCGTCACCACCGGCAATCATGTCTGGGACCAGCGCGACGCGCTCGCCTTCGCGCCGCGCGAAGAGCGCTTCCTGCGTCCCTCCAACTTTCCCAAGGGCACGCCCGGGCGCGGCTCCGGTGTCTATATCGCCAGGAGCGGCGCGCGCGTGCTGGTCGCCAACATCATGGGCCGGGTGTTCATGCATCCCGAGCTCGACGATCCGTTCCAGGCCGGCGAACGCGAGCTTGCCGCCTGTCCGCTCGGCGAGCAGGCGGATGCCGTGATTATCGACTTCCACGCCGAGGCGACCTCGGAAAAGATGTGCTTCGCGCATTTCGTCGACGGCCGCGCCAGCCTCGTCATCGGCACCCACACCCACCAGCCGACGGGTGATCACCAGATCCTCAACGGCGGTACCGGCTATATGTCCGACGCCGGCATGTGCGGCGACTATGATTCCTCGCTCGGCATGGACAAGGAGGAGCCGCTCAACCGGTTCCTGTCGAAGGTGCCGAAAGGCCGCTTCGAGGCGGCGACCGGACCGGCGACTTTGTGCGGCGTCGGCGTCGATATTTCAGACCGCACAGGGCTGACCGAGCGGATTGCGCCGTTTCGTCGCGGGCCACGGCTGGAGGAAACCGCACCGTCCTTCTGGTCGTGACATTGATATAGGCACGCTTAGTACCTAACTGCCGGCGACACTGCTCTAGATCGTTAAAAGAGGGGACGACCTCCATGCAGCTCATCGAATTCCTGGCGCCGCATTTTCAATTTGTTTCCGACCCGACGGCCTGGGTCGCGCTGCTGACGCTGATTGTGCTCGAGGTCGTGCTCGGCATCGACAATCTGATCTTCATCTCGATCCTGACCAACAAGCTGCCGGAAGCACAACGGGCCCGTGCCCGCCGGCTCGGCATCTCGGCGGCCCTGATCATGCGGCTGGTGCTGCTGGCCACCATTTCGATCATCGTCCAGCTGACCACGCCGGTGTTCACGGCCTTCGGTCACGGTTTTTCCTGGCGCGACCTGATCCTGATCGCCGGCGGCCTGTTCCTGGTCTGGAAGGCGACCAAGGAGATCCATCACACCGTCGATCCCGACGACCACAAGGATACGATGATGGGCGAGACGCTGCAGATCAGCCTTGCCGGCGCGATCTTCCAGATCCTGCTGCTCGACCTGGTCTTCTCGATCGATTCGATCATCACCGCCGTCGGCATGACCGACGAGATCGCCATCATGTACATCGCCGTGATCGTCGCGGTCACCGTGATGATGCTGGCGGCCGGGCCGCTGGCCAACTTCATCGCCAAGAACCCGAGCATCGTCATGCTGGCGCTGGGCTTCCTTCTGATGATCGGCATGACGCTGATCGCAGACGGCATGGGCTACCATGTGCCCAAGGGCTACATCTATGCGGCGATGGGCTTTTCGGCATTGGTCGAGGGGCTCAACATGCTGGCGCGGCGACGTAAGAAGTCGGGCGGCGGGCATTGAGGCAGACCCTGAATACCTAATGTCCTGGCACGCCCTTCGGGTGACGGTCGCCGATCAGGCCGAGCGTCAGGCCCTGTTCCAGCCACGCCTTGGCGCCGGCCAGCACCAGCGTGAAGCCGCCGGTTGAGCCGACGGCCTCTTTCACCTGCTCGTCGCCATCCCCGGCGAAGCCAAAATTGCGAACCTCGAGAAAGGTCGTCTCGTCGGGCATTTCGGTGAAGGTCCAGACCACCGCGGTCGGCGGATCGCTCCATTGCATGACGATCTTTTCATTCGCGACGATCTCGCTGACGTCGACGGTCGTCGAGACACCGTACATGCGCCACTCCCAGAGGACTTGCTTGCCGCTGTCCAGCCGGCCGCTGCCATGGGTGAACCAGAATTTTGTGGTTATGGCCGGATCGACGATGGCCTCGAACACATCGGCGACAGGCCGCCGGATCAGCATGCCGGCTTCGGCGGTTGGCTTTTCGCGGATGTCCATCGGATGCTCCTTTCGGGGTTCGGCGCTCACCAGGCGTCCGGTTCGCGCAGCATGTGAATAATGTTGGCAGGGTTGGTGATCCAGCCGCCGCGGAAGCCCTCGCCCAAGGGCTCAATGGCGTCGCAACGCACAACACCGGCCTTGGCGAAATGATCCGCAGCCATGGGGAAATCCTTGGTGAACAGCTCCAGCCACACCTCGGCCTGGCTCATCATCGGCGCCTCATCGATCCACAGGCGGTTGGGGCCAAGCTCGAAGCCGATGGCCGGTGCTTTGTCTGTGAACGGCTTCAGGCCGACGACGTCGCGGTAGAAGGCGATCGTCGCCTCATATTGGTGCGGCGGTACCTTCATGGCGATGTTGATGCCGCCGGTGATTTTCGTGGTCATAGCTGGCTCCGTTGTCGTGTTCGGCTGTTGTCGCCTTTGCTCAGGCTGGTCATGCGAGATTTATCTGCCAGGAGACCCCGAACCTGTCGTTGAGCCATGCGAAACGGCGGCTGAAGCCGTAATTGTCCGGTGGCATCAGGAACGCGCCGTCCTTGCCCAGCGTCCCGACAATTCGGTTCAGCTCTTCTTCTGAGGAACAGTCCACATAGAGCGAGACCGATGGCGTGAACGTGAAGGCGTGGTGCACGGGGCTATTGAAGACCATGACTTCCAGCCCAGCGATCGACACCCGCGCCAGCTTGACCGTTCCTTGCGGGCCGTCTTCGCCGGGGCCGTAATTCGTGACGTCAAGCACGCTGCTGCCGGGAATGGTCTCGCAATAGAGGGTCATTGCCTCTTCGGCCTTGCCCTCGAACATCAGGAATGGCGATACTTTCGTCATCGCAAGGTCTCCATCTTCCTTCTGTTGCTCGGATATCGGGTCGCTCAAACATTAGTCTCGTTGGCGGGTTCGCCCTTCATCTCGCTGCGGTAGTAGCCGTCGCGCAAATTGATGCCGTATTCGACATAGGCCTTCATGCAGGCCAGCATCTGCGACCAGCCCTCGCAATTGAGGTAGGACTTCTTCAGGCCGACCGCGCCTTCCTGCCAACCGCTCTCGGCGATGGTGACGAAGGTGCCGCCATCGTCGAGCGGCTCGAAATTCATCTCGATGCGGGTCTTGTAGGCCGGCTTGCCGTCAGCGTCGGTGGCATCCCAGCGCAGCACGATGCGGCTGTCCTTGACCACTTCGTCGACCTCGACCGGCACCTTGCCCCACCAGACGACGCCGGCGCCAGCTTCCAGCGGGGCGCTGGCGCCGCCGATCGTGGTGAAGTAGCCGCTCAGTTTCTTCGGATTGACGACCGCGTCGAAGACGTCGGCGACCGGCTTGCCGATGCGTCCGGAGACACTGAATCCAAGTGACATATCCACAACTCCTTCCCTTGATCGGCCCAACAATATGTTATAGAAACATAACATGTCAAGCCAATCGCAAGACGACAATGTTTTCAAGGCGCTGGCGCATCCGCGCCGGCGTGAAATGCTGGATCAGCTGAAGGACACGCCGAAGACGACCGGCATGCTGTGCGAGGCCTTTCCCGACATCGATCGCTGCACCGTGATGCTGCATCTCAAGGTGTTGGAGGACGCCGACCTGATCGTTGCGCGGCGCGACGGCCGCGAGCGCTGGAACCATCTCAACGCGCTGCCGATCAAGCAGATCCACGACCGCTGGATCAGCCAGTATGCCGGGCATGCCCTCAGCATCATCGACCGGCTGAAGTCGGACCTCGAGGCGTGAGCGGCCGCAGCAGGTCATGTCGGCGGGTCCCATGCGTGGTGCGGCTGGACGAATTGAGCCGATTTATCTATAAGCCGGGCCATTCCGACAGAGAACGCCGTGCTTCCACGAGTTGCACCTGGGACGCTCTGAAATTTGAATTCGGGCATTGCGGCAGACGAGGTCAGATCACTTCGCTTCGGGATGCTCTAGCCGAGAAGACGACAGGGGTGCCATGGCTGGCCATTCACAGTTCAAGAACATCATGCACCGCAAGGGCCGCCAGGATGCGGTGCGGTCTAAAATGTTTTCCAAGCTGGCGCGCGAAATCACCGTCGCCGCCAAGAGCGGGACGCCCGATCCGTCGATGAACCCGCGCTTGCGCCTGGCGATCCAGAACGCCAAGGCGGTGTCGATGCCGAAGGACAACATCCAGCGCGCCGTCAACAAGGCCTCGATGGGCGATGCCGAGAACTACGAAGCCGTGCGCTACGAGGGCTATGGCCCGGGCGGCGTCGCCGTCATTGTCGAGGCGCTGACCGACAACCGCAACCGTTCGGCATCCAATGTGCGCGCCGCCTTCACCAAGGCCGGCGGCGCGATGGGCGAAACGGGCTCGGTGTCGTTCATGTGGGACCGTGCCGGCGAGATCTACTATCCGGCATCGGCCGGCAGCGCCGACAAGATCATGGATGCGGCGATCGAAGCCGGCGCCGACGATGTCGAATCCGACGAGGAAGGCCACACCATCTATTGCGGCTTTGAGAACATGGGCGAAGTGTCGAAGGCGCTGGAAGGCGCACTCGGCGAGGCTGAATCGGTCAAGCCGATCTGGCGGCCGCAAAACAACGTTCCGGTCGACGAGGAGCGGGCACAGTCGCTGATGAAGCTGGTCGCCACGCTCGAGGATGACGACGACGTGCAGAGCGTCTACGCCAACTTCGAAGTCGACGACGAGACCATGGCCAAGCTCAGCGCGGCATGAGCGAAGCTCAGTCCGAAATGAGCGGAGCTATACCCGCCACGAGCGAAAAGCCGTTGCCGGTCATCCGCATCACCTATTGCACGCAGTGTCAGTGGCTGCTGCGCGCCGGCTGGATGGCGCAGGAGCTGCTGTTGACCTTCGGCACGGACCTTGGCGAAGTGACGCTGGTGCCCGGCACCGGCGGCATCTTCACCATTTCCTGCAATGACGTGCTTGTCTGGGATCGCAAGCGCGACGGCGGCTTTCCGGACGCGGCCAAACTGAAGCAACTGGTCCGCGATGTCATTGATCCGGACCGCGACCTCGGCCATTCCGATCGGAAGACAAAGGCATAGGGGTCGCGAGCGCTGCCGTCACTTGCGTCGCCACGCACCGACGGCGGCGCCAATCGCAATACCCACGGCAACGCCCATCGGCAGATCATCCAGAGCGGTGCCGATCGCGGCACCGACACCAACTCCGATGGCCATGCCGAAGGCCATATTTGCGTAGTCCTTCATCGGTCGCTCCATCCATCGTCGTCAACGCGCGGCGAACCAGAAAGATGCCAGCGCGGCTATGCCGCTGATGGTGCGGACATGATTCCACATCACCCATTCATTGAGGTAGCGCGACCACACGGTTGCACCGTTGCCGCTTGCCGGATTGACGGCGGCGAGCGCATCGTTCAGCGGGACGTTGAAGATCATCGTCACCACCACGATGCCGATGAGATAGAGCAGGCTGCCGGCAATCAGCCAGAGCGAGCCCGGCTGGCTCCAGCCGATCGCCGCACCGATGGCGACAACAATGCAGACGAGCGCCGTGCCGAACAGCGCCGTCATGAACAGCGGCGTCACCGCTGTGACGTTGATGGAATTCATCGCGGCAATGCCGCTTGCGGCTGGCAGGCGGGCGAGGCCCGGCATGACGAAGCTGGAGAAAGCAAAGAAGACGCCACCGACGACGCCTGTGCCGATTGCGGCGATGAGGATGAGGGTGGGGAGAAGCTTCGCGATCATGTCAGTTGCTCCAGATGCCGGTTGCGGTGGTTTGCGTTGCGTAGGCGGAGAAGTCTCTTGGCTGGCGACCAAGCACGCGCTGGACGCCGTCGGTGAGCGACTCGTTGCGGCCGTCGAGCACCTGGGTGAACAGCTCATTGAGCAGCCAACCGAATTCGGGTGGTAGGTCCTGCGACGCGACAGCGGCAGTGAATTCGTCATGCGAGATCCTGACAAAGCGGATGTCGCGTCCGGCCGCCTTGGCAATCTCGGCGACCGCGTCTGCGAAGCTCAGCAGCCGCGGCCCGGTCAACTCATAGAGCTGGCCGACATGGCCTGGCTCCGTCAGCACGGCAAAGGCGGCGTCGGCGATGTCGTCGGCATCGACAAAGGGCTCGCCGACATTGCCGATCGGCAACGCCACTTCGCCTTCAGCCAGGGACTCGGTGAAGAAGCCTTCGCTGAAGTTCTGCGAGAACCAAGCGCAGCGCAGGATGGTCCAGTCGGCGCCCGAGGCCTTCAGCATCTCTTCGGCGCGCTGGGCTTCCGTTTCGCCGCGCCCCGACAGCAGCACCAGTCGGGTGACACCGTTTTGCACCGCGAGCCTGGCGAAGGCGTCGACGGTTTCAGCGGCGCCCGGCACGGCGATGTCGGGATAGTAGCTGATGTAGACGGCGCTGACGCCTTGCATTGCCGGTCCCCAGGTCGCTGGGACTTCCCAGTCGAAGCGCGGTGTACCGGAGCGCGAGCCGATCCGCACCGGCAGGTCGTGCGCCGTCAGCCGCTCGGCCAGACGGCGGCCAGTCTTGCCGGTGCCGCCGAGGATCAGAATTGGTTTGGTTGTCGTGTCAGTCATAACCGTTTCCTCTATTTAAAATATGAATAATCCTCACATTTGCAAAATGTGATAAACCCTCGTATTTTGCGAGTCAAGCGATTTTGCTGGCATTGGAGTCAGTCATGGAAGACACGGCCGCGCCGGTTTCCGCGCGGGAGCAGATTGCTTCGCCGCGCCGGGCGCCGAGCCAGCAGCGCAGCCGCGAGCGGGTCGAGCGCATGCTGACTGCCGCCTCAGCGCTGATCGCCGAGCAAGGCAGCGACGCCATGCGCATGGGGGAGGTGGCGGAGCGCGCTGGGGTGTCGATCGGGTCGCTCTACCAGTTCTTTCCGGACAAGCGGGCGATCATCTGGGCGCTGGCCGAGCGCTACACCGCCGAAAGCCAGTCCTGCATTTCGGCAGCACTGGCTGGTGTCAGGGACGCCGAAGGGCTCGGCCGGGCGTTTTCGGAACTGGTTGATATCTACTACGGGCTGTTCCTGGCCGAGCCGGTGATGCGCGACATCTGGTCGGGCACGCAAGCCGACAAGGCGCTGCGCCAACTCGAACTCGCCGACAGCCGGGCCAACGCCGAATTCCTCACCGCGGTGCTGAAACGGCTGCGGCCGGCAGCCGATCCGGTGGCGTTGGAAACGACGGCGTTCCTCATCTGGCAAATGGGCGAGGCCGCCATGCGGCTGGCGATTTCCGTCGAGCGCCAGGAGGGCGACAGGCTGGTCGCCGCCTACAAGCGCATGGCGCTCAGGGAATTGCGGGCCGAGTAGCAACGCGCCGTAACAAAAAACCCGCCACAAGGGCGGGTCTTTGATCTGTAAAAAGCTCGTTTGGTTTAAGTTCTTACTTGGTGCAAGTCGTTATCCCAAAACCGCTTCGCACTTTGGGCGACATGCACTTAGATGCCGAAACCTTCGAAACGCTTCTTGAACTTCGACAGGCGGCCGCCGCGGTCGAGCAGGGTCTGCTGGCCGCCGGTCCAGGCCGGATGGGTGGTCGGGTCGATATCGAGGTTCATCGTATCGCCTTCCTTGCCCCAGGTCGAACGGGTCGTGTATTCGGTGCCGTCGGTCATGACGACCTTGATGGTGTGGTAATCGGGATGAATAGCGCTCTTCATGGCTCGGTTCCTGGCTTGCCGGCGCGGCTGACGGGCATAAGCCTGCGTCGATGCGCCTCTTTTTAAAACTCGAAGCCGCAGCTATTGAGGAGCCACGGCTTCTAAAACGGTCGGCGAGCCTATACATCAGCCGGAATTGAATCACAAGGCCGCGGCAAGCGCATATTGAGGCGCAGACCCCAAGGGCGGCTGGAGGAAACATCGGGATGGCGCAAATCACCAGCGCAGACGAGCGCCGGCGTTCGCTCAAGCCGCTCCGGCGCCTGTTCCCCTACATCACGCACTATCGCACACTGGTCGTCGGCGCCATCCCGATGTTTCCTCCAGCCGCCCTTGGGG
>NZ_RZTC01000090.1:0-18325 GCF_004023165.1 Mesorhizobium sp. M7A.F.Ca.MR.176.00.0.0
CACCAGATAGACCCAGGCCCCCGGCCAGTGCAGTGTGCCGGCCGACAGGAAGAGCAAGGCGCCCATGGCGCCAAACCAGACGAATGTTTGGAGGACCAATTTCGCGATCATGATCGACCTTTCATGATATCCGCTCACTTGCACTGGCAATTTCAGACCATCGGTCTACCATACCGACCAGCGGTCTGTAATTCAAGCGAACTGTGCAGAAGGTTCATCATGCCCCGTGTCATCAAGCATCCAGAGTTCAGGCGAGAAGAGCTTCTGGACCATGCCCAGACCCTTTTCCTGACGCAGGGCTATGACAAAGCGAGCCTCAACGACGTGATTGCGTCCGCCGGCGTCTCGAAGGGCGCCTTCTATCACTACTTCCCCTCCAAGGAGGCTCTTCTGGAAGCATTGGCCGATCGCTTTGCAAGACAGGCACTGGCTGGGGTGCAAGACATAATCGACGATCCGGACCTAGACCCGCTTGGCCGCCTGAATGGCCTGCTCAGCCAGTCGCGGCGGGCAAAGATCGAGACCGCGCCCGAAGCTTGGACTCTTTTCGAGACGATGTTTCGGCCTGAGAATCTGGTGCTTTTCCACCGTATCAATCTGGCCGCCAGCGCGTCGTTTTCACCTCTGCTGGTCAAGATCATCAGGCAAGGGATCGAAGACGGCACTTTCAGGACCTTCGATCCGGAAGGTGTTGCCGACATCGTCATGCAGTTCGGCATGGCCACGCATGACGTCGTTGCCAAGGCAATTGCCGGCGGCAGCGACGCCGACATGGAGATCGCGATCGAGGCCCTGGAGAAACGCGTCAGGCTCTACGAGATCGCTCTCGACCGCATACTGGGCCTGCCCGATGGAAGCATCCGGATCGGCGAGCCCGGCTATGTGCGCACCGTCATGACGGCCAGGCGGCGAAAGAGTGCCGGCAAGGCGCTGGCCAAGCCTGATACCTAGTCCTTGTCCCAGCGCGGCCGGCGCATCGAAAACACCTCGTCGACGCTGGCATAATCCATATAGCCGAGACGGGCGACATTGCCGGCCTTGGTGATGTCGAACAGGCCGTCTGTCAGGAAGGCGTCGTCGATGTGCACGCCGACCACTTCACCGGCAACAATCACAGCGCGTGTCGGCGATCCGTCCAGCGCCTTTGGCCGAAAGACTTCCGTCACCCGGCATTCGAGCGCGGCCGGCGCTGCCGCCACGCGCGGCGGCGCCACCAGCCGAGACGGCGCCATGGCAAGATCGGCATAGACGAACTCGTTGACGCCGCGCGGTGCGTTGACCGATGTGCGGTTCATCTTCTCCGCGAGATCGCGGCCGACGAGATTGGCGACGAACTCGCCGGTTTCCTGGGCGAAGGAGGCGCTGTCCTTCTCGCCTTCGGAGGAGAACCAGACGATGAAAGGCCGCGTAGAAACGGCATTGAAGAAGGAGTATGGCGCGAGATTGACCTCGCCTGCCCTGTTCAGTGTCGAAATCCAGCCGATCGGACGCGGCGCCACGATCGCCTTCGAAGGGTCATGCGGCAGGCCGTGGCCCTTTGAGGGTTCGTAGAACATTCAGCCCGCCCACGGCCCCGAATAGTCACTGTACAGCTTTGCCGGATCGGGCCGGGGCCGCTCCGGTGCCGGGCCGGCATAGGAGCCGATATGGATGAAGCCGATGACCCGCTCCTGCGGCGCCAGCCCCAGCAGCGCCCTGCCCTCCGGCACATCCGAATACCAGTTGCTGATCATGTTGGTGCCATAGCCCAGCGCATTCGCTGCTATCATCAGGTTCATCGCCGCCATGCCGCCCGACAGGAACATTTCCCATTGCGGGATTTTTGGATTCTCCCTGGGAATCGACACAACGCCGATCACCAGTGGCGCGCGCGAGAATCGCGCCAGTTCCTGGTTGCGGCGGCCTTCGGACAAGGGACCTTCCCGCTGCTCTGCAAGCGCTGCCAGTTGCCTGCCGATCTCGACGCGGGCGTCGCCACGGTAGAGGATGAAGCGCCAGGGCTCCAACCGGCCATGGTCGGGCACCCGGGAGGCAGCGGCGATCATCGTGGCGATCTCCGCATCGCTCGGCGCCGGCTCCTTCAAATCGGGGATCGGTGCGGAGTTTCGGGTGAGCAGGAAGTCGATGATCGGCGACGCCATGGGCGCAAGTCTCCTGGACATTCTGTTTTGAGCTGAAGCGCACCATCGGGGATTCGGGCGGCTCGGGCATTGGCGCGGGATACGCCGGAGGGAAGAGTCGTTTCAACTCTTAAGCCTTGAAATTGCCACCGCCATGGGCTTCAACGCAAGGCATGTTTGAGGGGACTGTCCGTCTTTTCCTGGTCTGGCTCGGCGCGCTGATATTCATGGCGCCGGTTTCGCTTGCCGTGGCGCAGAACGTCGACGGTGTCACCGACCTGAAGCTTCCGGGAATTTCGAGCTACGCGACGCCGAAAGGCGAGACGTCGCTGGCGCTGAGCGGCGGCGGCGCCATCACATTGTCCGCCCAACTGACCGACAAGGGTTCCGACATCACGCGCGGCATCGTCTGGCGGGTTTTCAAGCCCGAAGCCGTCAACGGCAAATTGCCGATGGTTGCCTCCTCCCATGGCGGCACCGCCGTCTTCCAGCTCGAACCCGGCAGCTATCTGGTTCACGCCTCCTACGGCCGGGCCGGCGCCACCAAGCGCATCACTGTCGGCAAGGACGCCAAGCGCGAAAGTCTCGTGCTCGACGCCGGCGGCCTCAAGCTCGACGCAGTGCTGTCCGGCGGCGTGCGCATTCCACCAAAGAAGCTGCGATTTTCGATCTACGAAGGCACCGCCGAGGCCAATGGCGACCGCGCGCTGATCATTCCCGATGTCGAGCCCAACAGCGTCGTGCGGCTCAACGCCGGGATCTACCATGTCGTCTCGACCTATGGCGCGGTCAACGCGGTCATCCGCTCCGACATCCGTGTCGAGGCCGGCAAGCTGACCGAAGCCACCGTCGAGCACCACGCCGCCGAGATCACCATGAAGCTGGTGCGCGAAACCGGTGGCGAGGCGATCGCCGATACGTCCTGGTCGCTGCTCAATGAATCGGGCGATCCGATCAAGGAAACCGTCGGCGCCTTCGCCTCGATGGTGCTGGCCGAGGGCGACTACACCATCATCGCCAAGAACCGCGACCGCATCTATCAGAAGGATTTTACGGTCGTGGCCGGGCAGAACCAGGAGATCGAGGTTCTGGCCACCGAGGCCGCGGCGATGGATCCCGAAGAAGGCGCGGACTAGATTGTAGTTCGCACTTCCTACCGGGGAATCAGGTGTCTGCGTCATCCTCTGAACCGGCCGGATAATCCTGTCCGCCGTAGAGCACGCGCAGGATGACCACGGTGCCACCGTCGACCCGGAAAACGATCGACACGCGGCGTTCAAAACCGACGATGCGGACGCCGGGGCCAACGGTGTCGCGCACGGTCCCGCGTTCCGGGAAGGTGGACAGCGCCATGCACGCGGCCTCTATGCGGTCGACATAGTCGCCGGCACGCCGATTCCCGCTGTCGTTTTCGATGTAGTTGTAGATGGCGAAGAGGTCGGCTTGAGCCGCCGGCCTGAAGACGACCTTATGTGTCACGCTTGGAGGTCTTCATGCGGTCCGCATGATGGGCGCGCAGCTCTTTGAAGACCTCTTCTGCCGGGATGTCTGGACGCGGGTCGTCAAGAGCTTCCTGGACCTTGGCGCGCATGATCGCGGCGATGGTCTGCTCCTCACGGTCGAGGGCACGCAGCGCGGCGCGCATGACCTCGCTGGCGGAGTCGTAGGCGCCCGACGCCAGACGTGCGTCGAGGCCGCTCTGCTGGCGGCCAAGGGTCACGGTGATCGGTTTGCTGGTTCTCATGGCAAGTCCTTCCTTGCCTTTCTATAGCACGCGACGTTACAGTGTCATACTATTTCTGCAATGGACGGCCGAGACCGGCCCCCTTTTGAGCTGGACGTTTGGCTGCCTCAAGCCGCCATCTTGGTCCGCGCCGGCAGGAACGGGATCCGGCGGCGTGGCAAAGCTGGCGCCAGGTCGAACACGCCTCGATAGAGGCGGTCGAGCAATGCCTTGCGGTCGCGCAACGGCTCCAGCTCGCTCCAGCTCAGCACATCCCCGACGCGCACCTCGATCGCCTTGCCGGACAGCCGCGCGAATTCGTGAATGAGCAGCGACGTGCGCAATGTCAGAGAGGCCCTGCCGACGAATTTCGCCAGGCGACTGTCGCGCTCGGCCATGTTCATCGGGCCGCTGACGAGATGGAACAGCCTGCCGTTCTGTCCGGAAAAATGCATCGGGATGACCGACGCCCTGGCGTCCTGGACGAGACGGGCTGGAAACATCTTCCACGGCAAGTCGCGTGCCCGGCCAAAGCCCTTCGGCGCGGTGGCGACACCGCCGGCCGGAAACACCACGATGGTGACGCCTTCCTTCAACAGCCGCACCGCCTCATGGCGCACGGCCATGTTGTTCTTCAGCGCGTCCTTGGTCTCGGAAAAGTCGATTGGCAGCGAGTAAGACTCCATTTCGCGGATCTTGAGCAGATCCTTGTGGATCATCACCCGGAACGGGCGTCCGAGCTGCTCGACCAATGACAGCACGGCAATGCCGTCACCAATGCCGAACGGATGATTGGCGACGATCACCAGCGGCGTATCCGGCAATTGCGCCGGCGGCCATTGATCCGATGTCCGCACGCGGACGTCGATCAGTTCGAGCATACGGCTGAACACGCGTTCGCCGGTCGGCACGACCTGGCTGCGCCAGAAATCATAAAGTGCTGTGTAGCGGTCGCGGCCTGACAGGCCTTCGACCGAATGAATGAACCAGCGTGTCAGCGCCGGCTGGCGCGGATTGGCATAGGAAAGCTCGGGAAAGGGTCGTTCGCGCAATTTCAACTTGAGCATAGGGGCTGGTTACAAGGTCGGCGTGACAGGGATATGAAAATGGCGGTGGATCGCTCCACCGCCATTAGTCGAAACTATGCCAATCAAGCCGCGCGTTTGCGCCGGCGGTCGGGTGTAACAGCTTCTTCGGCCAATTGCGCGATCGCCTGGTCAAGGCCAAGCGATTCCTGGTCGCGCGAGCCCAACCGGCGCATGTTGACGGTCTGCTCTTCGGCCTCGCGCTTGCCGCAGACGAGGATGACCGGAACCTTGGCCAGCGAGTGCTCGCGGACCTTGTAGTTGATCTTCTCGTTACGCAGATCCGCTTCCGCCAAAAGCCCGGCGGCCTTCAGCTTTGCCACCACCTCGGTCGCATAGCCATCGGCATCCGACGTGATCGTCGCCACCACCACCTGCAGCGGCGCGAACCACAGCGGGAAATGGCCGGAATAGTTCTCGATCAGGATGCCGAGGAAGCGCTCCATCGAGCCGCAGATGGCGCGGTGCACCATCACAGGCTGCTTCTTCTCGGAATCGGAGCCGATATAGAAGGCGCCGAACCGTTCCGGCAGGTTGAAGTCGACCTGCGTCGTGCCGCACTGCCATTCGCGGCCAATGGCATCCTTGAGCACGTATTCGAATTTCGGTCCGTAGAAGGCGCCCTCGCCCGGATTGATGGAGGTTTTGATGCGATTGCCGGACCGTGTCCTGATCGTCTCCAGCACGCTCCCCATGATCGCCTCGGCATGATCCCAGGCTTCGTCGGTGCCGACGCGTTTGTCGGGCCGCGTCGAAAGCTTGACGCTGATTTCGTCAAAACCGAAATCAGCATAGGTCGACAGGATCAGGTCGTTGATGCGCAGGCACTCCGCAGCCAGCTGCTCCTCGGTGCAGAAGATGTGCGCATCATCTTGCGTGAAGCCGCGCACACGCATCAGCCCGTGCAGCGCGCCCGACGGCTCGTAGCGATGCACATTGCCGAATTCCGCAAGTTTGACAGGCAGATCGCGATAAGACTTCAACCCATGCTTGAAAATCTGCACATGGCCCGGACAGTTCATCGGCTTCAACGCGAAGACCCGGTCGTCATCGGTGTCGTCGCCGGCGACCGTCACCTTGAACATGGCGTCGCGATACCAGCCCCAATGGCCTGACGTCTCCCACAGGCTCTTGTCGAGCACCTGCGGCGCGTTGACCTCCTGATAGCCCTGCTCGTCGAGGCGGCGGCGCATGTAGTTGACCAGGTTCTGGAACATCTTCCAGCCCTTGGCATGCCAGAAGACGACGCCCGGTCCCTCTTCCTGGAAATGGAACAGGTCCATCTCGCGGCCGATCTTCCTATGGTCGCGCTTCTCGGCCTCCTCCAGCATCATCTGGTAGGCTTCGAGCTGCGCCTGATCAGCCCAGGCCGTGCCGTAGATGCGGGTCAGCATCGGGTTGTTCGAATCACCGCGCCAATAGGCGCCGGCCACCTTCATCAGTTTGAAGGCATTGCCGATCTGCCCGGTCGAGGCCATGTGCGGGCCACGGCAGAGGTCGAACCAGTCGCCCTGCGCGTAGATCTTGAGATCCTGATCCTCGGGAATGGCATCGATCAGCTCCAGCTTGTAGCGCTCGCCCTTGTCGGCAAACACTTTTTTCGCCTTGTCGCGCGACCAGACTTGCTTGGTGAACGGCTTGTTGCGCGCGATGATCTCGCGCATCTTCTTCTCGATCACCGGAAAATCGTCAGGCGTGAACGGCTCGTTACGGGCGAAATCGTAGTAGAAGCCGTTCTCGATCACCGGCCCGATGGTCACCTGCGTTCCCGGCCATATCTCCTGCACGGCTTCCGCCAGCACATGGGCCGCGTCGTGGCGGATCAGCTCCAGCGCGCGCGCGTCGTCGCGGGTGACGATCTCGACCTTGCCGGACTTGCCGAGCGGATCGCTGAGATCGCGAACCGTGCCGTCGATCGCATAGGCGACCGCCTTCTTGGCCAGCGATTTCGAGATCGATTCGGCGAGGCCGGCACCGGTCATCGCCGCGTCATATTCGCGGACGGAGCCATCGGGAAATGTCAGAGAAACGGAATTCAGCATGTATATCTCCTATCCAGTCCCGCAAACGAGCGCGGGTGGTTGAAATGCATGTCGCCCAAAAGTGTATGGCGGTTTTGGAGTTACGACATGCATAGGGAAAAGCCGGATGCGTCCGGCAGCGGCTGTCTTTTATGGACAGATTCCGCCGCCGTAAAGCCCGGCTCAAATGTCAGCGTTCATTTGATGAGGAGCGGCAAATCCTTGAGGAACGCAGCCCGGGTCTTGAGGCCCTTTGGCATGTCGGTGCGGTTGGTGTCGACGACAAGCCGCGCAAAGACGATCTGGCGGCCATCCTTGTTCGCCCAGCCGACGAACCAGCCGAGCGAGCGCTTGTCCTGAACCTTGTCGGCGTCGTTGCGCAGCCTGGTGCTGCCGGTCTTGCCTTGCACCGTCCAACCCCCGGCCTGGAAGGTCGGGATGATGGCTGATGTCATGTCGTAGGCCTTGGCCGAGACAGGCAGCTTGCGGGCCAGCAGCTTGCGCAGGAATTCGACCTGCTCGACCGGCGTGATCTTGAGCGAGGAATTCACCCAGGACTTGGTCAAACCATCATTCTTGCCGGGATTGCCGGAAACATCGGCATTGCCGTAGTCGAATTTCGAGGCATAACCGGCAAAACTCTCAGACCCAAGCCGGCGGGTGATTTCCCGGGAAAACCACAGGATCGAATCTCGCTCCCAGACCACCGGATCGACGGTCTTCTGATCCCGCTTCACCGCGTTGAATTCAGGCTTGTAATCCCAGCTCGGCGTGTGCTCGTCGCTCAGGATCCCGCTGTCATAGCCGATCAGCGACAACGGCACCTTGAACGTCGACGCCGGGCTGAACCGCTGGTCGCACACCCCGTCCTGGTAAAGCGTCTTGCCGCTCGCCGCATCGGCGATCACCGTGCACTGCACGTCCCCCAACGGCGCCGATTGCGCGCGCAACGGAAATCCCAGCAGCCAGGCGAGCAGGAACAGTATCCCGGCAAAGATGAAGGGAAGACGGTCGAAATTGCGCATTTGTCTGCTCGCTCAAGAGGGGGGTTCGCGAGCGGCTTAGCGAGGTCTCTTGTCTCGATTTTGTCTCAAATGCGCAGTCTTTGTGCAGGCTGTTGTTAACCCTACCGGATCGTAAACGGGCAGAGCCGCCGGTACCTGACCGACGCGATCATCCCTGCGCTTCGCCGCGCTTGCTGCCGATCCGCCAGTACCGCCATGGCGTGAACCAGACATAACGATCCTCCAGCACCTCCGGCACGCGGTCGATGCCATGCGTGCCGAATGGCCCGCAGCGCAGCACACGGAACAATCCCATCCAGCCGCCGGCCCACAGGCCATGGCGGGCGATCGCCTCATGGGCATATTCCGAACAGGTCGGCAGATGCCGGCAGGTATTGCCGACAAAGCCCGACAGCGTCAGCTGATAGAGGCGCACGAGCGACGTGCCGAGGAGACGGCCCGGCGTCTTGCGCCATGGACCGGGCCAGTTGCGGCCGCGTTTCGGCGGCCTGGCGATATGCGCATGCCCATGCTGGTCGCGCATCACAGTCTCCGTATCGCGTTTCCCAGGCGATAGATGTGAGCTTCCACTGGAGAACGCAATCCCCACTCCTTGTGCGCACTCAGTCGTCACGGGCGGAACGGCGAAACGGCTGCCTGTCAGGCGAAGACGCCCACCGGGCACGACTGGTCGGCTCTTCGTAACGCTTTTCATGCTGTCTTCTGTCACGCCATTGAAACGTTGCGATCCGCATGACATCGCCAAAGATGCTCAGCAACTGGATCATGGTCAGTCTCCTTTGATGCGATTAGACGGCCGCTGGCCTTCGCCTTCAAACGAGTATAATTTCCACTTCGGATAATCCTGGGTTATGCGAATGAAGCGTGGGCGCCTGCCGCTGACGGCATTGAGGAGCTTCGAGGCGGCGGGCCGGCATCTGAGCTTCAGCCGGGCCGCCGAGGAGCTTTTCGTCTCGCAGGCGGCGATCAGCCGGCAGATCCGGGAACTCGAAATCTTCCTGCATCAACCCTTGTTCGAACGTCACCATCGCCGGGTCGAGCTGACCGACACCGGCCGACGTCTGCTGGAGCAGCTTGTCAGAAGTTTCGACGCCATCGACACCTTGCTTGGAGAACTGGTGGCGACACCGGCGCAGTCCGTGGTCCGCGTCAGTGTCGAGCCGTCGCTTGCATCCGTGTGGCTGGTGCCGCGACTCAACCGGTTCCGCCAATTGCGGCCTGACATCGACATCTCGCTCGAGGTCGACCCAAGGCTGATCGAGTTCCGCAGCGATCAGCCGGAGCTTGCCTTACGCTTCAGCACACATGTCACCGCGTGGCCGCGCAGCGAAGCGGAGCGGCTTGCCTCGACTGTCGATTCACCGGTTCTGTCGCTGGCGCTGCTTGCTTCTGGCCCAGCCCTCGATAAGCCGATCGATCTTGCCCGCTACACGCTTCTGCACGAGGAAAACCGTCAAGGCTGGGCGCGCTGGTTCGAAGCGGCCGGCGTGCCCGCCGACGCCATACCGGCGCGCGGGCCGATGCTGGCGGATGCGTCGCTTTCAAAACAGGCCGCCTTGCTCGGACATGGCGTGGCCTTGGGCGATCTCTTGCAGATCGGCGGGGAAATCGCATCCGGCGCGCTGGTCAAGCCGTTCGACATCGACGTCGCATCCGGCGCCTATTGGCTGGTGGCCAGAAACTTGCGCGACCTCTCGGAACCGGCCGCCGCGTTCGCCGACTGGCTCAGAAGCGAATTCGTCGAAAGCAGGCGGGTGCTGGAAGCGCGGGCTTGAACCCTTCCGGCCGGGCTCCCGCTACTTTGCCTTTTTGCTGTATTTTTCGAAGAGTTTGTCGAGCGCATCCGCGGCCGGAAGCTCGCCCGGTGAGTCTTCTCCCGGGTTGAATGTGAGGATGACATCGCGCCACATATCGTAGTGGGCAGCATATGATGTCAGCCTGGGAAATGGCGCGCAGCGTGCGATGGCCCGGACAGCGGACTCGGCAACCTTGTCCGGCGGCGTCGTCACAGGACCGAGGATTTTTGGCGGGCCTGCGAGTGACCCGTCCTTGTTCAGACTGATCTGGACGCGTGCAATGCTGTGGGTGTTTGCAGGCATGTTCCAACAATGCTGGATTGCCTTCATGAGATAGTCGCCGATAGTGCTCGACCGCTACGTCTGCCCGGCTCGGGGTCCCGCTCAACGCGAGTGAGCCAGCAAGGCTCCCGGCAAACACCAGGCTTTGGTAGCCAAACGCCAAGGTCAGGCCGCTTCTTCGGCGCGCTTCTTCTCGATCTGGCCGATGGCGTCGACCACGGCATCGAAAGTCAGCATGGTCGAAGCGTGCCGCGCCTTGTAGTCGCGCACCGGCTCCAGATATCTGAGATCCGCGAAGCGACCGTCCGGCGGGGCGCCATTTTCCTTGAGCATCTTCAGCATGGTGTCGCGCACCGCGCGCAATTCCTCAGCACTCGCGCCGACGACATGCAGCGCCATGATCGATGACGACGCCTGGCCGAGCGCACAGGCTTTCACGTCATGGGCAAAGTCCGTGACCAGGCCGTCCTGCATCTTGAGGTCGACGGTGACCGTGGAACCGCATAGCTTGGAGTGAGCCTTGGCGGTCGCGTCAGGATGATCGAGACGGCCGATGCGGCCAATGTTCCCGGCAAAACCGAGAATTTTCGCGTTGTAGACCTCGTTTATCATTATTTTCCAATCCGTCGCCGCCAAGCGAACAGCGATTGCCGCTGTCGTGTCTTCCTTTCGCTCGCTATGACCTTATATAATGCTGGCAGTCCGGTATCGACAAGAACGACGAAAGCCAATGTCCTTGCCGGGAAGTTCACGCCACTTACGGGGCTGGAAACGGGGCGAGTTTCCGACACCGAAAGGTCGTGGTCCGTTCAACTCGTTCCTCCGCCGAGAGGGACTACGGGAGACGCCTTTATGGATGCCGTCATCAAGAAGCTCATGCCACAGTCAGCCTATATGGAAAAGCCGGTCACCGACCGGCCAAGCGAAGCCGAAGTCGAAGCCGCCGTGCGCACGCTTTTGCGCTGGACCGGCGACAATCCGGACCGCGAAGGCTTGGTCGACACGCCGAAGCGGGTGGCAAAGGCCTTTCGCGAAATGTTCGGTGGTTACGACATGTGCCCGGCCGACGAGCTCGGCCGCACCTTCGAGGAGGTCGCCGGCTACGACGACCTGGTCATCGTCAAGGACATAACATTCCATTCGCATTGCGAGCACCACATGGTGCCGATCATCGGCAAGGCGCATGTCGGCTATCTGCCGGATGGCAAGGTTGTCGGCCTGTCCAAGATCGCCCGCGTCGTCGATATCTTCGCCCACCGCCTGCAGACCCAGGAGGCGCTGACGGCGCAGATCGCCGGCGTCATCCAGGACGTGCTCAATCCGCGCGGCGTCGCCGTCATGATCGAGGCCGAGCACATGTGCATGGCCATGCGCGGCATCCGCAAGCAGGGTTCAACCACGCTGACCTCGACCTTCACCGGCGTCTTCAAGGATACGCCCGAAGAGCAGGTTCGTTTCGTGACCATGGTGCGTGGCGGCGGGATCTGAATGGCCCTGCGACTTCGCTAGATAAGGACCGGCGATGTCGGCATTGGAATTCCCGAAAGCTTCGTCAGACAAGAAGGCCATGGAGGAAGGCGCGGTGTTTTCACCACGCTTCGATGCCGCTGGCCTCGTCACGGTCGTCGTCACCGATGCCGCGGACGGCATGCTGTTGATGGTGGCGCACATGAACGCGCAAGCGCTGGCGCTGACACTGGAGACAGGCATCGCCCACTACTGGTCGCGCTCGCGCAACGTGCTTTGGAAAAAGGGCGAAACATCAGGCAATTTTCAGCATGTCGTCGAGATGCTCACGGATTGTGACCAGGATGCCATATGGTTGCGCGTCAAAGTGTTAGGCCACGACGCAACCTGTCACACTGGCCGGCGTTCATGCTTTTATCGGACGGTGGGGCTGATCGATGGCAAGGGGACGCTTGCCGACGACGGCAGCAAGCCGCTGTTCGATGCGGTAAACACGTATCGGAAACCACCAGCTTGAACCTTCTGCCTGACACCAACCACACAGATTCATCATTTCGATACGGCCCGCTCGTATAGTGGCCGTGGGACAAGGGAGATCATGATGCTCGAGTGGGCGTCATTGCGTAACAGACCAGATGTCAGGGAGGCCAACGGCCTATCCTCGTCAGGCGGCGCGTCCGAAACGAACTCCCAGAAGAAAACAGCCATTTCGCTCGCCTTGGGTGGCGGTTGCGCCCGCGGCTGGGCGCATATCGGCGTGCTGCGCGCGCTCGACGAAGCCGGCATCGAAGTGTCGATGATCGCCGGCACCTCGATCGGCGCTTTGGTCGGCGGCTGCTATCTCGCCGGCAAACTGGACGAGCTCGAAGAATTCGCCCGCAGCCTGACCAAGCGCCGCATCTTCGGCCTGCTCGATCTCAATTTGCGCGGCAGCGGCCTGTTCGGCGGTATGAAGCTCGATGCAAGGCTGCGCGAGCACATGGCCGGCATTCGTTTCGAGGACCTTGCCAAGCCGTTCGTCGCGGTCACCTCCGAGATCCGCACCGGCCACGAAATCTGGCTGTCGAGCGGCTCATTGATCACCGCCATGCGCGCCTCCTACGCGCTGCCCGGCGTGTTCGAGCCGGTGAATTGCAATGGCCGCGTGCTGGTCGACGGCGCGCTGGTCAACCCGGTACCGGTTTCGGTCTGCCGCGCCTATGAGCAGCCGCTCGTCGTGGCGGTCAACCTTCACTATGATCTGTTCGGCCGCGCCGCCGTCATCAAGCACAGCGCCGGCGAGCTGGTCGTTGAAAAGGACGCGCCGCGGCCTGGTCAGATCGACGCCGAGCGCCAGTCGCATCAGACGCGGCTCGGCATCACCGGCGTCATGGTCGAGGCCTTCAACATCATTCAGGACCGCATTTCGCGCGCCAGGCTTGCCGGCGACCCGCCTGACATGTCGCTGCAGCCGAAGCTCAGTCATATCGGCCTGACCGAATTCCACCGCGCCGACGAGGCGATCAACCTCGGCTATCAGGCGACGATGGCGCAGATCGGCGAACTGACCCGGCTGCAGACCGTTCTCGCCTGACGCATATCTTCCCAACGCATGGAATCAAAACACTTGAAGCACGTCGATTGAATTCAACGCGACGCGCTTCAAGGTGACTGAGCAAGGATCAGTGCGCAGCTTCGGCAGAGGTGGCGGCATCCTGGGCTATGCCCGGAGCCTGCTTGAGCATCAGAGCCAGAACCGCACCAAGGAAAACCGCGGCGGCGGCGAACAATCCTGCCATACGCAATCCGTCGACGACATCCGATGTGGTAGCGGCCACTCCACCCAAACCGACATTGGCCACGACAAGAGCGGCGGCAAGACCCAAGGCTGCGCCGATCTGTAGGGATGTCGACCCTAGCGCCGAGGCGACTCCTTGTTCGTTGGCGGCCACTCCGGAAGCGGCAGCTACGAACAGCGTCGTAAAGGCGATGCCGCCACCGAAACCATAGATGAGGATCCCGGGCAGCACGGCCCAGTACGACCCGCCTGGTGACAGAGCAAGAGCGATCGCCACCAGCCCGATCCCATAGATGAGCATGCCGGCAACCATCGTGGCGCGAGTCCCCCACTTGGTGAGCAGCAGTGCCGCGCCCTTGCCGCCGCCGACCATCGCCAGCACGCCGAGCGGAACGAATGCCAGACCGGCGGCGAGCGCGTTGTAGCCAAGCAGGTTCTGAAAGTAGGTCGTGAGAATATAGTAGCCCGAACTCAGCGCCATGTGATGAAAGAAACTCACCGCCATGGCCGTGACAAGGCTTCGATTGGCAAACAGCCGCAGTGGCGCGAGCGGATCGCGCACGCGTCTCTCGATGAGAATGAAGGCACAAAGCAGCAGCACACCGATTGCAAGCGATCCGGTGCTGCGAACCGTATTCCAGCCCACCTCAGGTCCACTGGCCAAGCCGAACACCAGCAATGTCGCGGCTGCCGTGACAACCAGCGCACCCGGCAGATCAAAACTCCGCCTCTGGCCACTATTTACCGGATCGGGCGCCAGGAGAACTGGCGCGGCGACAAGAGCGGCGCCCAGAGCCAGTGGAACGGTGAAGAAGAAGACCGCTTGCCAACCCCAGCCATTGGTCAGGACGCCTCCGATGATGGCACCGGCTGCCAGGCCGCCACTACCCGTGGCACCCCAGACTGCCAGCGCCCGATTGCGTTCTGCACCTTCCGCGAAGCTGGTATTGATCAGCGCCAGAGTTGCAGGAAACAGAAGCGCCCCGCCCAGGCCCTGAACGGCCCGAGCGACCACCAGCGTAAGAGCATCGGGCGCAAAGCCTCCTGCAAAGGACGAGACGCCATAGAGCACGAGCGCCAGGATGAACATGCGCCGCGGGCCAAGCCGGTCAGCCGCTCGACCGCCGAGCAGCAGAAAGCCGCCAAACGCCACGGCGTAAGCGCTCACCACCCATTGCAGCGACTGTGGCGTAAAGCCGACCTCCCGGCCAATATCCGGCAGTGCGACATAGACGATGTTGTAGTCGATCGCGATTATGAACTGCGCGAACGCCAGCAGCGCGAGCCTGAGCCCGGACCAGCGTGGCACTCCCGCATCGGTTTGATTCAGTGATTTCCGCATTTGCATCTTTCCCGACTATGGATTCCGCAGCCCGCTCTTCGTCAGCGAGACCCGCATGCGGCTACCCTGGAGGCGCAGCGCTTGTTTCGGAATTGGCATTTTTGACAAAGATTGTGCTAAACTTGCCACTCGACGAAACCGATACCGGGAGCCGCCCCATGGCTGGCAAGTGCATCCACGTGGTCATCTGGCTGCCGTCCGATTTCTATTCGGCGGTTGTCTCGACGCTGGTGGAGATGTTTCAGCTCGTGAATGACGTCAGCGGCTCACAGGTTCTCTCCTGCGAGTTCGTTTCCAGGGCGCCGCCTGCAATTTCGACGGCCGGAATTTCTTTCCCTGCGAAGACGCAACCGTCTCGAAAAATGGATGTGTTGATCCTCATCGCGATGCCAGGTGTCGATATTCCCGAACTTCTGCGCTCGCTTGACCAGGAGAGTGAGTACTCAAAACCGCTGATCGCACTCGCACGACAACAGGATGCAATCATCGCGGCACATTGCGGTGCATGTTATCTGCTCGCCGATACAGGGCTGCTGGACGGCAAGCGTGCGACGATATCCTGGTGGCTAAAGTCCCACGTAAGCAGCCGATTTCCGCAAGTTCAATGGGACTCGTCGCACATGCTTGTTCGCGACGATCGCCTATACACTTGCGGCGGCGGATTTTCGGGACTGGAACTCGCCAAAGCTCTGCTGGTCGATCTCGGCTTCTCGAAAGAGGAGCGGATCGTTCGAAAGCTCTTGGTTCTTCCGCCTTCGCGCAAATTTCAAAGCCCCTACGAATTCCCTCTCGAAGAATTGCCGAAGGAGACCAATCCGCTGGAGACCAAACTGCGTGGACTCGCGGAAAACAAGATACGGGAAATCGATTTGGGCTTTCTCGCGGCGGGACTTGGCATGTCTGCGCGAACGCTGTCTCGCAGATTTGTTAGTGAACTCAAGACCACGCCGGGAAAATGGATCCAGGAAAGACGGCTTGAACTCGCAAGGTCGCTGCTTGAGGGAACCAAGCTAAGCGTCTCGGAAATCTGCTATCGGGTGGGCTATCAGGACGTGGCTTCGTTCAGTCGCACTTTCTCCAAGACGACCGGAATGGCGCCGGGCGAGTTTCGGAAGCAGATACGATCATAGATCGCCCGAGGCGAACATTGCCGCGCAAGCTACGGTTCGGTCACACAAGAACCTCACGCACGAGCCGCATCGCTGATGCGAAACTGCACGGTGCGGTTGCCGTTCCAGTAGTTGCCTGACAACGAACCGGCGACGTGGATCGTCTTGCCCCGGTTCTTGAACAGGAATTCGCCAAGTGCGGTTTCGACAGCGCGAAAGGCGATCGCCTGGATACGGCCGCCGCTTTCCGATTGCAGTTCGACGCGGATGTGGTTGGTGCCGACCGGCCGCGCATCGGCCAATCGGTGGCGCGGCAACGCGAAAACAGGGGCCACATGCCCGGCACCGAAGGGTCCGGCCTGTTCCAGCGCGTCGAGCAGGCTGAGCGTCGCGCCTTCAGCGGCAAGTGCGCCGTCTATGGCCAGGCTTTCCTCGCCCTGCAGGCGAAACACGTCGGCTGCCGCCCGTTCTTCAAAAAACGCCCTGAGTTCGCCAAGCCTTGCCCGCTCCACGGTGATGCCCGCCGCCATGCCATGGCCGCCGCCCTTGACGATCAGACCGGCAACGGCCGCCTCGCGCACCAGCCGGCCGAGGTCGAAACCCGAGACCGAGCGGCCCGAACCGGTGCCGATGCCCACAGCATTGAACGCGATGGCGAAGGCGGGCCGCCGGGCATGATCCTTCAATCGCGAAGCGAGCAGGCCGACAATACCCGGATGCCAGCTGTTGGAGGCGGTGACGACGATAGCCGGGCCATTGCCGCCGGCGAGCTCTGCATCGGCCTCGACGCGCGCCGCCGCGAGCATCTCCTGCTCCATCAACTGCCGTTCCTGGTTGAGCCGGTCGAGCGTCTCGGCAATGGTGCGCGCCTCGACCGGATCGTCGGTCGCAAGCAGCCGGCTACCAAGTGCGGCATCGCCGATGCGTCCGCCGGCATTGATGCGCGGGCCGATCAGATAGGCCAGATGGAAAGTGCTGATCGGCTCGCCGATGCGCGACACGCGTGCCAGTGCCGCCAACCCTTCATTCTTCTGCTGGCGCGCCATCTGCAGCCCCTTGACCACGAAGGCGCGGTTGACGCCGGTCAGCGGCACCACGTCACAGACTGTGGCCAATGCCACGATATCAAGCAGCGAAAGCAGGTCCGGCGGCGTAGCATCGGCCATGCGGCCGCGCAGGATCCTGGCCGTCTGCACAAGGGCGAGGAAGACCACGCCGGCGGCACAGAGATGGCCCTGCCCGGAAAGGTCGTCGTCGCGATTGGGATTGACGACGGCAATTGCCGCCGGCAAGGCACCGCCGACCTGGTGGTGGTCGAGCACCAAGACATCGGCCCCAGCCTCGTTGGCGGCATCGATGGAAACTGCGCTGTTGGTGCCGCAATCGACAGTGACGATCAGTGTCGCGCCACGCGAAACAAGTTCGCGCATGGCATCCGGGTTGGGCCCATAGCCCTCGAAAATACGATCCGGAATGTAGATTTCCGACGGCACCGAGAAATGCGTGAGGAACCGCTTCAGCAAGGCCGACGAGGCGGCGCCGTCGACATCATAGTCGCCGAAGATCGCCACCTTTTCCTTGGCCATCACCGCGGCGGCGATGCGGGCCGCCGCCCTGTCCATGTCGGTCAGCGATGCCGGATCCGGCAGAAGATCGCGGATCGTCGGGTCGAGAAACCGCTCGGTCTGTTTGGCGGTAACACCACGGCCGGCAAGCACCCGCGCGACGATGTCGGGCACGCCATGGCCTTGCGCGATGGCGAGCGCAATCATGTCCTGGCGTTCTGTCAGCCGATGTTCCCAGGAAACCCCTGATACTGACTGCCTGACATCGAGGAAGAGGCGTTTTTCGCCGGTCATACGCTTTGCCAACTCATCGTTGGCCGCACGATAATGCATGTCGCCCATAAGTGGGCAGCGGTTTTGGGGCGACGACCTGCATTGGCAACAATTTTAAGCGCGTCGCGTTCACGCGACGCTCTATAGGCCAAAGGCAGGCAAAGCCAAGCGATTCACGGGTGCGCGCGGTCCCGAAATAAGTCAAGAAAACTGCGCTTTCGGCTTTTCAGCCTGGCGCCGAAGCCATTCGTCGGCCGCATCGCCCATCGTCTTTTCCACACCGTCCTTGAGCCAAGCCATGAAAGGCCGGTCGAACCTGAATGCATCGCCGCATTCCCGGATGAGAAAGCGACGCACATTCTGGGTGTTGCGATAGGACTTTGTGATGGCGGTGGCACGCGAAATCGGATCCGCATGCCAGTCGAACGGTTTCATCGTCAAATCCTTGCAGCCAGCATCGGATGCGCCCGAATGGCTAGCAATTGCAAGGTGGCTTCGCAAGCGAGCGTCAGAACTTATCCAGACCCTGATGGCGGGCCTTGATCTCGCGCACCGTCCGCGACGACGAGCGCAGCACGATCGTGTGGGTGGTGATGTAATTGTGGCCGAACTTGACGCCAGCCAGCATGTTGCCGTCGGTGACACCGGTGGCCGCGAACAGCACATCGCCGCGCGCCATGTCCTCCGTCCGATAGACCCGTTTCGGATTGGAAATACCCATCTTTGCCGCGCGAGCAACC
>NZ_RZTC01000090.1:18335-26030 GCF_004023165.1 Mesorhizobium sp. M7A.F.Ca.MR.176.00.0.0
GGATCAGCCTGCCTTGCATCTGGCCGCCGGTGCAGCGCAGCGCGGCAGCGGCCAGCACGCCCTCTGGTGCGCCGCCAGTGCCGAGATAGATGTCGATGCCGGTTTCTTCCGGATCCGTGGTGTGGATGACGCCGGCGACATCGCCATCGCCGATCAGCCGGATCGCGGCACCCGTGGCGCGCACGGCATCGATCAGCCTGGCATGACGTGGCCGGTCGAGAATGCAGGTGGTGATATCCGATATCGCCACGCCCTTCGCCCTGGCGAGGCTGGCGATGTTCTCAGCCGCCGAGGCGTCGATGTCGATGACGCCGTCCGCATAGCCCGGACCGATGGCGATCTTGTCCATGTAGACGTCGGGCGCAAACAGCAGGCTGCCCTTTTCGGCGATCGCGATGACCGCGAGTGCATTGGGCAGGTTCTTGGCGCAAATCGTCGTGCCTTCGAGCGGATCGAGCGCGATATCGACGGCCGGACCTTTGCCGGAGCCGACTTCCTCGCCGATGTAGAGCATCGGCGCCTCGTCGCGCTCGCCTTCGCCGATCACCACAGTGCCCTTGATGGCAAGCCGGTTGAGTTCCTGGCGCATGGCGTCGACTGCGACCTGGTCGGCCGCCTTTTCGTCGCCGCGCCCGCGCAGCCTGGCGGCCGCGACGGCGGCTCGTTCGGTGACGCGCACCAGTTCCATGGTGAGTATCCGGTCAAGGCCGGCGACGATGTTCTGGGCCACATTCATCTGGTGATTTCCTCGTTGGCAATGCGGCCTCCCGCCGGAGGCGGGCCTGTTTTGTCAAACCAGCATGACAACGGCAAGACCTACCGAGGATTTTATCGAATAACCAACAATACCAATCGGTTAAGCCGCATCCTGAAACGATACTGGCCCGATCGCCGTGCGCCGGGCCAGTCTCAAAACGGTAAAAATGGCGGCGTTCGCGGCCTAGAAAACCGCGAGGTATTTGAGCAGTGAAATGATGCCGATGATGATGACGATGACCTGAACTATCTGTCTCATCCGGCCATCGAGCGGCAGGCGTTGAACCAGATAGAGAACGAGGATGATGACGAGGAATGTGATCAGGATGCCGATCAATGCTGATGAAGCCATGGTGCCCTCCTTGAAAGTGATTTGCTGAAAACAAGAGAGTGGGCCGGAAGCCCGGCCCTATCGCGCTGCGGTCAATACCAGCGGCGGGAGGTATCGTTCGTCGATTGACCAATGGCGAAGCCGGCCAGAAAGCCGAGCAGGCCGATCACGCCGACCAAAGCTGTCGTCGTACCTGGATTTTCACGCGCGACCTCCGAAACAGCCTGAGCCTGGCTGCGCAGCTGTTGCGCCGTACGCGAAGCGCGGCTCGCGGCCGTGTCGTACAACTCGGACGCCTGTTCACTGGCGTCGTCGAGCATCTCCGCGCCCCGCGCCGAAATGCTCTTGTTGATCTTGGTGATCTCCTTGCGCAAATCGGCAATCTGCTTTTCCAGCGTCTTCTGGATGTCGTCGATATTAGGGGTGTCGGACTTGTTGGTATCGGCCATGAAGCGGTTCCTCTGGTTGCTGACCAAGAGAACGGCGACGACACCAATTCGTTCCCGCGTGGCGGCTGTCCCCACCAGACCAGACCTCAATGCCTACGGGATTCCTGTCCCGCAGGGCTATCGGGCGAAAGCTACCCTGCCCGCTCGATGCGGATGACCTGCGGCTTGTCGGTCAGATGGCCATCCTTGGTGATGCCATCGACGGCCTTGCGCACAGCAGCCTCCGTCGTCTCGTGGGTGACGAGGATCACCGTCTTCTGTGCCGCCGCCTCGCCATTGACCGCGTGCTGGACGATCGATTCCAATGAAATGTCATTATCGGCCATGCGCTTGGCGATTGCCGCGAAGACGCCGATGCGGTCATGCACGGTCAACCGGATGAAATAGCCGCCGGCATGGCTGCGCATCTGCGCCTTCTTGTAGGGTTTCAGCTCCTTCGCCGGCCGTCCAAAGACCGGACCATGCTGGAAGCCTGGCCGGCTCTTGGCGATGTCGGCGATGTCGCCGATGACGGCCGAGGCGGTGGCGTTGCCGCCGGCACCGGGGCCTGACAGCAGCAGTTCGCCCAGAATGTCGGTCTCGATCGCCACCGCATTGGTGACGCCATGCACCTGCGCGATGACCGATGCCGTCGGCACCATCGTCGGATGCACGCGCTGCTCGATGCCGCTCTCGGTGCGCTGGGCGACACCCAGCAGCTTGATCCGGTAGCCAAGATCGGCGGCCGCGCGGATGTCGGCCTGGGTGATGTTGGAGATACCTTCCATATAGATGTCGTTGGCGGCGATCCTGGTGCCAAAGGCAAGGCTGGTCAGGATCGACAGCTTGTGCGCGGTGTCGTGGCCCTCGATGTCGAACGTCGGATCGGCTTCGGCATAGCCCAGCCGCTGCGCGTCCTGCAGGCAAGCATCGAACGAGATGCCCTCGGCCTCCATGCGCGTCAGGATGTAGTTGCAGGTGCCGTTGAGGATGCCGAACACGCGCGTAACCGAATTTCCGGCCATCGCCTCGCGCATGGTCTTGATGACGGGAATGCCGCCCGCCACCGCCGCCTCATAGTTGAGCAGAACACCCTTTTTCTCGGCGATCTCGGCCAGCGCCACGCCATGCTTGGCCAGCAGCGCCTTGTTGGCGGTGACGACGTGACGGCCGGCTTCGAGTGCCGCTTTCACCGACGAGCGCGCCGGGCCCTCGTCGCCGCCGATCAGTTCGACGAACACGTCGATTTCTGCGGTCTGCGCCATCTTGACCGGATCGTCGAACCACTTTGCCGAGCTCAGATCGACGCCGCGATCGCGCTTCTGGTCGCGCGCCGAGACGGCGGTGACGATCACGTCACGGCCGCACTGGCGGGTCAGTTCCACCGCTTTGTCGCGCAGCACGCGCGCCACCGACGCGCCAACGGTGCCGAGGCCGGCAATTCCAACACGCAATGCTTCAGCCATGTCCGGCGACGTCCCTCAAAGTCAGATCGAATTTGCGTGCGGCAAGCTTACCGGTGAGCGGAGAGCGGCACGACATTGTTGGGCTGCTTGGCGCTGGTCGACAGGAAGCGCTTGATGTTGCGCGCCGCCTGCCGGATCCTGTGCTCGTTCTCGACCAGAGCGACGCGCACGAATTCGTCGCCATGCTCGCCGAAGCCGACACCGGGCGCCACGGCCACGTCGGCATGTTCGATGAGCAGCTTGGAGAATTCGAGCGAGCCGAGATGTCGGAACGGCTCCGGGATTGGCGCCCAGGCGAACATCGATGCCGCCGGTGCCGGAATGGTCCAGCCAGCGCGGCCGAAGGCATCGACCATCACGTCGCGGCGCTTGTGGTAGATGTCGCGCACTTCGGCGATGTCGGCGCCGTCGCCATTGAGCGCATGTGCCGCCGCCACCTGGATCGGCGTGAAGGCGCCGTAATCGAGGTAGGATTTCACCCGCGTCAGCGCCGAGATCAGCCGCTCGTTGCCGACGGCAAAGCCCATGCGCCAACCGGGCATGGAGAAGGTCTTCGACATAGAGGTGAATTCGACGCAAACGTCGATCGCGCCAGGCACCTGCAGCACCGAAGGCGGCGGATTGCCGTCGAAATAGATCTCCGAATAGGCAAGGTCGGACAGGATAATGATGTCGTTCTTCTTGGCGAACGCGACCACATCCTTGTAGAAATCGAGCGAGGCGACCAGCGCCGTCGGGTTCGACGGATAGTTGAGGATCAGCGCCAGCGGCTTCGGGATCGAATGTTTGACCCCGCGCTCGAGCGCCGGGATGAAGCCGTCGTCCGGCTCCACCTGCAGCGAGCGGATGACGCCACCCGACATGATGAAGCCGAAGGCATGGATCGGATAGGTCGGGTTCGGGCACAGGATCACGTCGCCGGGCGCCGTGATCGCCTGCGCCATGTTGGCGAAGCCTTCCTTCGAGCCAAGCGTGGCCACCACTTGCGTGTCGGGGTTGAGCTTCACGCCGAAGCGCCTGCCATAGTAGGCGGCCTGGGCGCGACGCAGGCCCGGAATGCCGCGCGACGAGGAATAGCGATGCGTGCGCGGGTCGCGCACGACCTCGCACAATTTGTCGACGATAGCCTTGGGCGTCGGCAGGTCCGGATTGCCCATGCCGAGGTCGATGATGTCGGCGCCACGCGATCGGGCGCTGGCCTTGAGCCGGTTGACCTGCTCGAACACGTAAGGCGGAAGCCGGCGAACCTTGTGAAATTCTTCCATGGCAGTTCCAGACAGCGAAGGGGGTGTTGGGCGCGCGCTATATACTTATTTGCAGGTAGGGTCGAGGGCGGGGTCGCATTTGGCTTCGATCTGCTTCAGCGTTTCGTCGCCATGCTTCTTGGCCAGATCCGTCAGCGCCGCCTGGTTGGCGACCTTCGGGCCGCCGCCCTTTGCCGCCTGCGCATTCTCATCCGCCTTCAATTGCGCGAGCTTGGCGTTCTTCTCGGCTTCGGTGAACTGAGGCGCCGCCACTTGCGGCTTGATGTTCAGGTTCGGAAAGGTGCCGGTATCCTTCGGCCCCGTACCCGCAGCGACAGGCGTCGGGCCATTCGTGTTGGTGCTCGAGCACCCGGCAATCCCGATGAGGACGATCGCCGCGCCGATGCGGCAAAAATGTCCAGCACCGAAAAAAACAGTTTCGCCAATATTAATCGTCATATTGTTTCCTTGGCAGCCGAGGTAGAGCGAGATTGGCCCGGTCGGATGTCCCATGTTAATATGTCAAGAAAAGGCCTCGGGAGGAACCCCGCCAACCATGTCCAAAACACCCGATTCGGGCAAAGCGGAAGATGACGAGCCTTCGACCGTCGAGCAATATCTGGTGAAGGACCCGGAACGCTTCGCCCTGAACATGGCGCGCATGATCGAGCAGGCCGGCAAGGCCGCTTCCGCCTGGGCCGAGCCGCGCGAAAAAGGCGACGTGCGCGACCATGTCGCTGAGCCCGTTGTCGATATGGTGAAGACCTTTTCCAAGCTCAGCGAATACTGGCTTGCCGATCCGCAGCGCGCGCTGGAAGCGCAGACGCGGCTGTTTTCCGGCTATATGACGGTCTGGGCCAACGCCATTCAGCGCACCAGCAACGCCGCGCAAGACACCGAAGACGCGGTCAAGCCGGAGCGCGGCGACAAGCGGTTCCTCGACCCGGAATGGGGCCGCAACGCCTTCTTCGATTTCCTCAAGCAGGCCTATCTCGTCACCTCGCGCTGGGCGGCCGATCTGGTCGAGCACGCCGAAGGCCTTGACGAGCACACCCGCCACAAGGCCGGCTTTTACGTCAAGCAGGTGTCCAACGCCATCTCGCCGTCGAATTTCATCCTGACCAATCCGGAACTGTTCCGTGAAACCGTCGCGTCGAACGGCGAAAACCTGGTGCGCGGCATGAAGATGCTGGCCGAGGACATCGCCGCCGGCAAGGGCGACCTGAAGCTGCGGCAGGCCGACTACTCGCCCTTCGAGATCGGCAGGAACATCGCCACCACTCCTGGCAAGGTGGTCGGCCGCAGCGACGTCGCCGAAATCATCCAGTACGACCCGGCGACCGAGACGGTGCTCAAGCGGCCCTTGCTGATCTGCCCGCCATGGATCAACAAATTCTACATCCTCGATTTGAACCCGCAGAAATCCTTCATTCGCTGGGCGGTTGAACAGGGCCACACCGTGTTCGTCATCTCCTGGATCAATCCGGACGAGCGCCACGGCACCAAGAGTTGGGAAGCCTATATCCGCGAGGGTCTGCAATACGGCCTCGACACCGTCGAGAAGGCCACCGGCGAACGCGACGTCAACGCGATCGGCTATTGCGTTGGCGGCACGCTTCTGGCGGCGGCACTGGCGCTGATGGCGCAAGAGGGCGACGACCGCATAAAATCGGCTACCTTCTTCACCACGCAGGTCGACTTCACCTATGCAGGCGACCTGAAGGTGTTCGTCGACGAAGAACAGGTCGCCGCTGTGGAAAAGTCGATGAGCGAAAAGGGCTATCTCGACGGCACCAAGATGGCGACCGCCTTCAACATGCTGCGCTCAGGCGACCTGATCTGGCCCTATGTCGTCAACAACTACATGCGCGGCAAGGATCCCCTGCCCTTCGACCTGCTCTACTGGAATGCAGATTCCACCCGCATGGCGGCGGCCAATCACTCTTTCTACCTGCGCAACTGCTATCTCGAGAACAACCTTTCGCAAGGCACGATGGAACTGGCGGGTCACACGGTTTCGCTTGGGGACATCACCATCCCGGTCTACAACCTCGCCTCCAAGGAAGATCACATCGCGCCGGCGCTTTCGGTGTTCCTCGGTTCGAAATATTTCGGCGGCACGGTCGAGTATGTGATGGCCGGGTCGGGCCATATCGCAGGGGTCGTCAATCCGCCGGCATCCAACAAATACCAGTACTGGACCGGGGGTACGCCGACGGGCGACTTCAGCCAGTGGATAGCCAATGCCACCGACCATCCAGGATCCTGGTGGCCGCACTGGCAAGACTGGATAGAGGCCAAGGACAACACCCGCGTGCCTGCCCGCAAACCGGGCAAGCATATGAAAACCTTGGGTGATGCTCCCGGCACCTATGTGAAAGTACGTGTGTAACGGACTGTAATGTGTGGTGAGTTGACGGACCGCCAAAAGCGGGCGAAATGGTGTCGTCAACCATCAAGCGGCCGTAATTCGGCAATCACCGCAAAAATACTTTCAGGCTTGCGGATTTGACACAGGTCTCGTTTCCGGATCGGAGACAAAGGTCACCTTGGCATCGACGCATGCGTGTGGCGCCAAGGATATACCGACCGGACATCGAGGGGGAATTTGACTTTGAAATCAGCAGGATGGAGCCTCGCAAAGGGAGAACGCCGCGCCATTGTGGCAGCGCTCTGCTCCTTGCTTCTGGCCTCCTGCACTTCGGCTGGCGACCCGACAATGTCGGTCGGAATGCCCGGTTACAATGCCACCGCATCGGATATGAATGCTGCCTCAAGTGGCAAGTCGGCCGCTGTCACCGATTCGTCCGAGGTCACGACCGAGCAGACGACCGTGATGACGGCGAGCGATACGGCGCTGCCTGAAAAAGTCGCCTACGTGCCTATGTCCAAACCGGGAGCTGCCTTTCCGCTGACCACGCCGGCGGGCGCCGAAACCATCGTTGGAAACACGCCGCAATCGCTGACGCAGCAGGCACAGACCGCGCAGCAAACCGACGCGGTCGCCCAGCAGATTGCCGCGGTCGACGGCGACGTGGCGGCGCCGAAGCCCGCTGCCGCTCCGGCCATGAACAACCCGGTCTATGTGACGGCTGGCGAGATGCCGCAGGCCGAAGCACCAAAGAAGAAAGGCTTCCTCGCCTCGATGTTTGGCGCAACGCCAGCCTCGGCGACACCAACCCCCATCATCAGCAACGCCCGAACGGGCGAGCAGCCCCTGGCGCAGGCAAAAGCGACGCCAGCAGCGGCAAAGCCGATCATCACGCTGGCCTCGGCCAGTTCCACGGCCAAGCCGGTGCAACTGGCTTCGCTCGGTGGCGATAGCGGTCACATCACCGGCAGCGATGCCCTGCCCGGCGTGCGCCAGACGGCCCTGTTCGAGATCAAGCGCAAGTCCGGCCTCGACGACGAAAGCGACGTCGACCTCAACGAGGATGAGGGGCCAATCGGCGGCTCCTATCAGGTCTGTC